>NZ_DGMR01000039.1:473246-478082 GCF_002388495.1 Thalassospira sp. UBA4513 | reverse complement strand
GTTGAAAAACTCTATAACGCGACGGCTGGTAAGCGTGACCTTGCCGCTGCTGACAACAAGGGGGCTTGATCATGTCTGATAGCGTTGTTGCAAAAGAAACCACCCGCCCGAAAATTGATCTTGTCGATCATGCCGTCGTCCTGATCATTGTCTGCCTTGTCGGACTGGTGATGAACACAGTCGGACCGGCGATACCGTTGATGGACGGATTTATGGGCATGATCGTGATCTATTTGATCTCGATGGTTGGCCTTATCCTGACCCGCTTTGCGCCGTTCTATCTGCCAAGCGTTGCATGGATTTCGTTGGTCGGCATTGTCGCGACCCTTCCCTGGACACCGGGTTCGGAATGGATTGTCGCACAGGCCAAGTCGGTTAACTTCCTGGCCCTTGCAACCCCGGCGCTTGCCTATGCCGGCTTTGCGATTGCCAAAAAGGAAATCGAAGTTGCCAAACATTCCGGCTGGAAACTCGCACTGGTTGCCTGCCTTGTCTTCCTTGGCACCTATGCCGGTTCGGTTCTTGTTGCCGAAGCGATCCTGAAGCTTCAGGGTATCTGATCACATCGCGGAACCGGGACCACCTGAAGCATGGTGGTCCCGGTGTTAAGTTACCGGGTTCATGCCCGCACATATCATCCAAAATCGAGTATGCAGATGACTGTCCCTTCTTGCTCCCTTCATCCTCGCGCCACCGAACTTGTCGATGAATTCATTAGCTGGCGTCACCATCTGCATGCTCACCCTGAAACCGCATTTGAAGAAAACCTGACCAGTGCCTTTGTCGCAGAAAAGCTGAAATCCTTTGGCTTGGAGGTCAAGACCGGCATCGCCAAGACAGGTGTTGTCGCAACCCTGCATGGCAACAAAGGGGAAGGAAAGCGGATCGGGCTTCGCGCAGACATGGATGCACTTGATATCCATGAAACAACCAATTTGCCTTATGCGTCAAAACATCCAGGGAAAATGCATGCCTGTGGTCATGATGGCCATATGACCATGCTGCTTGGTGCCGCCAAAATTCTTGCTGAAAACCCGGATTTTGCCGGAACCGTCGATTTTATTTTCCAGCCTGCCGAAGAAAACGAAGGCGGTGGGCGCGAGATGGTCAAAGAGGGCCTTTTTGACAGCCATCCGGTCGATACGGTTTATGGCATGCATAACTGGCCAGGACGCGATATCGGCACCATGGCCGTCAAGGCAGGCCCGATGATGGCAAGCTACGACGTGTTTGAAATCGTGATTGAGGGCAAAGGTTGCCACGCGGCCATGCCCCATCTTGGCCATGATCCGATTACGACAGCAGGTCAGGTTCTGCTGGCAATGCAAACAATCGTCGCACGCGAAATCAATCCTTTGAAAAGCGCTGTCATTTCACCCACCCAGATTTTCGGCGGTGACACCTGGAACGTAATCCCCAATACCGCAACCATTCGCGGCACCGTCCGCACGTTTGATCCTGATATTCAGGATGTTATCGAAGCGCGTCTGGTCGAAACAGCCAAACACACCGCACAGGCCCTGGGCTGCGATGCCCGCGTGAATTATCAACGCCGTTATCCGGCAACAATCAACAGCCCGGCAGAATCCGAAATCGCCCTTTCGGTGGCATCGAAGATTGTCGGAGCAGATCAGGTGGACACCAATCCGGAACCGTCCATGGCCAGCGAAGATTTCGCCTTCATGCTGAATGTCAAACCGGGTTGCTATATCTGGCTCGGTAATGGCCCGACGGATAGCGACCGGTTGCTTCATAACGCCGCATATGACTTCAATGATGACGCAATCACGCGTGGTGTCAGCTATTGGATTGCACTGGTCAAAGAAGCCCTGTCGCGGGACTGAAGACATATTATCCTGCGCTGCGTATTCCCGTGTCATTGATGGCATTCAAAGATAGCGGTTTGCTGTTGTTGCAAATGCTTTGCCTTATAATTGCCGACTGAGTAGGCTAATCCCGAAATTCACTATGGCGATGCGCCAGATCTGGCATCGCCGAACCCGAATTGCGGACGCAGGAAAAGCCTTTGAAACGTAAATTGTTACATCTCCTCATCCCGATGACGGCTGTTGCGCTTTCGGCCTGTGGCACCATGCCACAGAACAGCGACGATGCCGTTTTCGAGTATCCGCAATCCAACGGGTTTTCGGGCAACTTCCTGGCTGGCAAGGCCGCCCAGATGGAAAGCCGGTCCGACTACGCTGCGCAATATCTTTTGCGCGCCCATCAACTTGACCCCGATAACGCAGAGCTGCGACGCCGGGCCTTCCTGGCATTGATCAGCGACGGGCGCATCAGCGATGCCGTCGACATTGCCACCAGTTTGCAATCCGAAAACGATCAGGACCTGTTTGCGGCCCTGACCGTAATGGATGCCGCCATTCGCGAAGATCGTTATCAGGATGCGCTTGATATCGTTTCAAGCCTGCCCGAACGTGGCATCAATGCCCTGATTGCGCCGCTGGCAAAGGCCTGGCTTTACACTGGCCTTGATCAAAAAGACGCGGCAATGACAGCCCTTGATGGCATGCAGGGCAATGGCGCGCTTAACCCGCTTTCGGAATATCATCGCGGTCTGATCCTGGCGCATTTTGGTGATTTTGATGCCGCTGAACGCGCGCTTGCCAGTGCCTATGGCGATCCAGCCGACGCGCCGCTTCGCGCCGCCGAGGCCCTTGGTGCCGTCTATGAGCGTAAAGGTCAGGTGCAAAAGGCATCCCTTCTGTATGAAAGCTATATGGATCGGCATCCGCAATCGCTTGCCATGCCGTTCCATCTCGCGCGGCTTGACCGCAACGAACCACCCATCGCAACCATGCTGACCCCGGCAGAGGGTCTGGCGGAGGCCTATCTCGATATCGCCACCCTGCTTAGTCAGGAAAACGCGGTTGATCCATCCTTGCTGATGGCGCGCTATTCGCTGTCGCTACGTCCCGATGATGACATTACCCGCCTTCTGGTGGGTGAAGTGATGGAAATTCAGAACCGTTTTGAAACGGCAATTGAGGTTTACAAAGCGATCCCGCGCTCATCCCCGCACAGCTGGAACGCGCGCCTTCGCACCGCCTCAAGCCTTGAGCAGATCGGTCGCGCGGATGAGGCGATTGATATCCTCAAAGACATGGTCAGCGAACGCCGTGATCGCCCGGATGCGCTGATCCAGCTTGGCGACATCCTGCGCATTCAGCAACAATATGGCCCGGCCGCAGACGCCTATGACAAGGCAATTGAACGGCTTGGTGGCCAGACCCAGGTTGGCTGGCGTTTGCTGTATCGTCGCGGCATTGCCCATGAACGTGCCGGTGACTGGGCCAAGGCCGAGGCAGATTTCCTGCAGGCGCTCGAAGTCGAACCGGAACAACCCTATGTGCTCAACTATCTTGGTTATAGCTGGGTTGATATGGGCATGAATTTCGATCAGGCCGAAGACATGCTTAAACGCGCTGTCGAATTGCAGCCTGATGATGGCTATATCGTCGATAGTCTGGGGTGGGTTTACTACAAGCTTGGCCGGTTCGAAGATGCGGTCGAACAGCTTGAAAAGGCGGTCGAACTGAAACCCGACGATCCGACCATCAATGATCATCTGGGGGATGCCTATTGGCAGATCGGGCGCTATCACGAGGCCCGCTTCCAGTGGCACCGTGCCCTGTCCTTCAATCCGACCGAAGAACTGCGCAGTACCGTCGAAGCCAAGATCAATGGTCAGGTACCAAGCGTGGCCCCGACCGTCGTAAACTGACGCATTTGGGAAGAAACGTTCATGTCTGCGACCTATCGCCAGCAGGCACCTGCCAAGGTTAACCTGTTTTTGCACGTCACCGGCAAACGCGATGACGGCTATCACCTGCTTGAAAGTCTGGTCTGCTTTACCGCATCCGGCGACGTAGTGAGTGGTGAGGTGCGCGACGATGGCCTCATCACCCTTTCGATCACCGGCCCCATGGCCGCCAACCTCGCCCTTGAAGACACCAGCGACAACCTTGTGATGCGTGCGGCCCGGATGCTCCAGGCTGAAAGTGGCACGACACAGGGGGCTGACCTGATCCTTGATAAGCGATTGCCGATTGCATCGGGCATCGGTGGCGGATCGGCTGATGCGGCGGCGACGATCCGGTTACTGTGCGAGATGTGGAAACTTGACCTCGACGCAGACACCCTTTCGCGCATCGCGCTAACACTCGGGGCAGATGTTCCGGTTTGCCTGCATGGCAAAAGCTGTCTGATGTCGGGCATTGGCGAGGAAATCACCGCACTGCCCGACCTGCCGTCCGTCCCGATGGTCCTGATCAATCCCGGCAAGGCAGTTTCAACACCCGAAATCTTCAAGGCCCGCGCGGACGAGGGGTTTAGCCCGACCGGCGCATGGGATACCCAGCAGACCTTTCAAAGTGGTGCGGCCCTTGCCGATGCATTGTCGGAATGCGGCAATGACCTGACCCTGCCGGCCACCGGTATCCTTCCGGAAATTTGTGATGTGCTAAATGCCCTTGCCCGCGAAGAGGGATGCTTGCTGGCCAGAATGTCAGGCAGCGGGGCGACGTGTTTCGGAATTTACGACACAAACGATCAGGCAGAACGTGCGGCAAATGCCATTGCGGCACAGAACCCGGACTGGTGGATTTCGCCCACCCATATCCTGACGGAAAAGAGCCGCGAGCAGGCAGATATGGGCGCGGCCTTCCCCGACTGAGCGCGAGATAAAAAAACCTTCAAATAGAGGGTTGCACTCTTGTCATGAGGGCGCTATTTTCCGCGCCACGCACGCTGATGGGGCGTGGCCAAGTGGTAAGGCATCGGTTTTTGGTATCGTGTACCGTAGGTTCGAATCCTACC
>NZ_DGMR01000039.1:444702-473168 GCF_002388495.1 Thalassospira sp. UBA4513 | reverse complement strand
TTCGAATCCTACCGCCCCAGCCAAGACAAACCGCTTTGAGGTTTTCCTCAAAGCGGTTTTCTTTTGCCCGCTTGATGCAACATGGCCGCACACGAACATGCGGCCACTTATTATCCGTTCAGGACTGCTTTGACTGGTGCATTGCGATGCTGGCGCGTGACACCAGTTTATCAAGCGTATCGCCCGCCTCCGCAATGCCAAGGCCGACGCTGAGTGTAAGCTTCGGATGTGCGCTTCCGGCCTCGAAATCCTCGGCACCGACGCGCTCGGTCAGGCGCTGCAGATAGTTAAGCGCACCCGCGGCCCCGGTTTCAGGCATCAGGATGATGAATTCCTTGTCGCTCCAGCGCGCGATGACATCGGTTTCGCGCTTCATGCCCGAGGCCACCTTGGCAAACAGTTTCAGCGCTGCATCACCGGCATCATAGCCAAACTTCTCATTCAGGTTCTTGAGATTGTCGAAATATACCATCCCGATCACAACCGCATTGCCATAACGGTTTGAACGTTCAAGCTCGGTGCGCAAGATACCTTCCATGTAATGGCGATTGTAGAGCCCCGTCAGCGGATCGGTATTGGCCGAAAGCTCGATATCCTTGCGCGCCTGATCAAGTGCCTTGCGATCATGGATATGGGCAACAGCCTGCCCGATTGAGTCGGCAAAAAGCTGCACCAGATCGATATCATGCTTGGTAAAGGCCTTCACCGGTACCGGGCTGCCAAATGCAAGGGTCCCGATGCATTCGCCCTCGACAACAATCGGTGCGCCAAGATAGGCGGCAAACCCGAATTTTTCGCCCGCCGGATGCGATCCCAGTTCGCTTTCACTGACATCATGAAAGGCAAAGACTTTGCTGGCCGAAATAACGTGACTGCAAAATGTATCATCAAGATCGAATTCCATGCCCGGGGTCAGGACATTTTCCGGATGAAACACCTGTCGAATTTCATAGGTCTGTTCGCCAATCGCACTAAAGATGCCGACTGGCAGACCGAACTGCTCAATACCGAGCTTCAGGATCGCCTCAACACGCTGTTCAAACATTTTGGCCATTTCGCCCTGATGATCGGTCTCAAACTCGGTGGTCATGTGATTTCCCATTTTTTGACTGGCACAGCTTTGCGCAAAAACGCCAGTCATAAAGCCTTGTTATAGTGCGACAATTAAGTCCGATAATCGCATGCGGCAAATTCTAAACCGTAAGCATACCAAGGCATAGGCCATTCTTCTGATTGGATAATATTTTTCTGATATGACAGGCTCGGTTATCCGGATTTCGGCCGTGCTGTCATCCGGTGCAACAGGGCTGCCCCGCGCAAACCGCCATCCCGGGCATAGGCGCCGGGCACCACCAGCGGCGCGTCATACCGCCCCAAGGCATGTTTTCGCACCCGGGTGTCGATCTCTGCGATCAAGGCGGTCTCGGATGCCAATCCGCCGCCCACCGGGACGCAGTCCGGATCAAAAACATTGACCATCAGTGCCAATTCACGGGCAACCAGATCACAATAGATGTCGATAACCCGTGCTGCCTTCTCATCCCCGGCCAACCATGCAGTTGTGATGTCGTGGCTTGCAGGTGCCTGATCATGGAGTTGCGCGTAAATCCGTTCAAGCCCGCGCGCCCCGCCCCAGCTATCAAGGCACCCTGTGCGCCCACAGCCACAGGCAACAGCCGACAGGCCATGTTTGATGAGGCTACCGGCGACATCATTGCCATGCCCCCATTCGCCGCGGATACCACTGTTGCCGCCAACGAACTGACCATCGAACACAATGCCGCCACCAACCCCGGTGCCAAGGATTATGGCAAAGACGGTGCGTGCGTTTTGGGCAGCACCTGTTGTTGCCTCGGCCAAGGCAAAACAATCGGCGTCATTTTCGACCAGAACAGGACGGTCCAGAATGGCTGAAAGCTCGGCCGCCAGCGGCCAATCCTTGATGGCGGGAATATTGGCAGAAATGACCGACCCGGTTTGCGGATCCATTCCACCGGCAAGACTGATGCCAACATCGCATCTGCCATATTGCTCGTCAGCCTCGTGCACAAAGCCCGCCAGGATTTTGACAAAGGCATCGCGGTCATCACGCGGTGTCGATGCCTTGTGATGAAGCACCATCGCCCCACCCGCATCAAAAACACTGAACTCGATATTCGAGCCCCCTATGTCAAAGGCATATTGCATACTGCACTTTCCACGAACTGTCCTGCTATCGGGATACACCAGCCGAAGCACCGCCGCAAAAAGAAACGGCACCAGCCGGTTCAGGCAGGTGCCGTTAATGTGTTCAAAGATCGCGTGAGCCTAGCTACGCAGGCGTGCTGCCAGATCGTCGTAGGACGGCATCTGATCGACAGGACCAAGGGCCGTCACGGTAGGTGTACCATCCAGCAATGCCTTGCCGGAACGACGCACACTTTCAAGGTCAACACCGTCGATCTTTTCAACGATTTCTTCCATGCTTTGCGGGCGACCGAAAATCTGGATCTGACGGGCAAGTGTTTCACAGCGACCGGAATTGCTTTCCATCGCCATCACCACAGATGCCTTGAGCTGCGCACGTGCACGTGCGACTTCTTCTTCGGTCAGATCCTCGGTCGCGCGGACCAGTTCATCACACATGACCGGCATCAATTCGCCAACGTCATTGGCACCGGTTCCGGCATAGATCGAGAACAAGCCACCATCAACATAGTGCGACGAGAAGCTATAGACCGAATAGACCAGCCCGCGCTTTTCACGGATTTCCTGGAACAGGCGCGATGACATGCCACCACCCAGAAGGGTGTTGAACACTTGCAGGTCATAGAAGCTGTCATCGGTGTAGGACACAGTCGGCAGACCAAAGATCACATGCACCTGTTCAAGTTTGCGGTTTTCGATCCGGCTGCCGCCTTCGTATTTAAGCGGCTCCATCTCGTGATCTTCATGGGCCGGAAGGCTGTCGAACTTTTTCGCGACCATATCGACAACGCGGTCATGTTCGACCTTGCCCGATGCCGAAAACACCATGCGTTTCGGGCTGTAGCGGCGTGACATGAAATCAAACAGATGGTCGCGGCTGAGCGACGATACATTTTCCGGACTGCCAAGAATCGAACGCCCCAGCGCCTGATTTGGCAGGGCGGTTTCCTGGAAGTAATCGAAAATGATGTCATCAGGCGTGTCATTGGCCTGACCGATTTCCTGCAGGATGACCTGGCGTTCGCGTTCAAGTTCCTTCGCATCCAGTGTGGAATGCTGAAGGATGTCGGCAATCACATCAATCGCCAGTTCCTGATCTTCGTGCAGGACCTTGCAATAATAGGCCGTGTTCTCGCGCGAGGTATAGGCATTCATCTGCCCGCCAACTGCTTCGATTTCTTCGGAAATCTGAAGCGCGGAACGACGACGCGTGCCCTTGAACGCCATATGTTCAAGCATATGGGAAATGCCGTTAATGTCAGGCGTCTCGTTACGCGCCCCGACATCAACCCACGTGCCCAAGGCAACCGACTGCACATGATCAAGGCGGTCCGTCGCGACAATCATTCCATTGTCAAGCTGGGTGAGCTCGACTGTCATATAGCATTACTCCTGTTTCGCATTCTTTTCCCAACCATGGCTGGTCTTCAGGCTGCACGCCGGTTCTTGCGGACATGCGCCATCAAGGCCGCCACATCGTTGGACATTGGTTCGACCTTTTCAGGTCGGTCATATAGATCAGAAAGACGCGGCGGCAAGTCCGGGTAGATGCCCGACGCCTGCTTGACCGCATCGGGGAATTTCGCCGGATGTGCGGTTGCCAGTGCCACCATCGGTACCGATTTGTCGCGATTGCACTGACGGCCCGACACGATGCCGATTACCGAATGCGGATCAACCAGTTCGCCACTGGATGCCAACACATCCTTGATTGCGGCTTTGGTTTCCTCGTCATCCAGTCGATAGCCATCGAAATGTTCACGCGCGCGGCCAAACTGGCCCTGCGACATTTCCATAACACCGGTTTCACGGAACTTGGTCAGCATCTCGGCAATCGCAAGCCCATCGCGGTCATAAAGATCAAACATCAAACGTTCAAAGTTCGAGCTGACCTGAATATCCATCGACGGGCTGAGCGACGGCTTAACGCCTTCCATCTTCATGGTCCCGGTCTCAAAGAAACGGGCAAGGATGTCATTGCGGTTGGCACCGACAACGAACTGTTTGATCGGAAGCCCCATCTGCATGGCGGCATAACCGGCATAAACGTTGCCGAAGTTGCCCGAGGGCACCGAGAAGGAAATTTCGCGTTCCGGCGAGCCAAGCTGCACCCCCGCCCAGAAGTAATAGGCGATCTGGCACATGATGCGCGCCCAGTTGATCGAATTCACCGCCGACAGGCCGACCTCATCGCGGAAGCCATGGTCGTTAAACAGCGCCTTGACCAGATCCTGGCAATCATCAAACGATCCTTCGACGGCAACGTTGTGCACATTGTCCGACAAGATGGTCGTCATCTGACGACGCTGAACTTCCGAAACGCGGCCTTTGGGATGCAGGATAAAGATGTCGATATTTTCGCGATCGCGGCAGGCCTCGATCGCGGCCGATCCGGTATCACCCGACGTCGCACCAACAATGGTGATGCGCTCGCCACGTTTGGCCAGAACATGATCAAACAGACGGCCAACCACCTGAAGCGCATAATCCTTGAACGCCAGCGTCGGGCCATGGAACAGCTCCATCACCCAGTCATTCGGGCCAAGCTGTTTAAGCGGTGCGACCGCTTCGTGATCAAAGCCGCGATAGGTGTCTTCGAGAATGGTCTTAAGGGCGTCGTCATCAACAGTGCCGGCAACAAACGGCTGGATGACTTTGAAGGCCACTTCGGCATAAGTCAGAGTTCGCAGAGCACGAATGTCATCCTTGGAAAAGGTCGGCCATGTTTCGGGAACATAAAGCCCCCCGTCACGGGCCAGACCGGCAAGAAGAACTTCATCGAACTGCAAAACGGGGGCGCTTCCCCGCGTGCTGACATAGCGCACTAGACCTGCTCCTGCATAAGGCGAATATCGGTTGCGTGCATTTGGGCGCAAATCGCCCCCAAACAACACGCCAAAGCCTGATTTAGTGAGGGTTTGAGCAGATATAGTCAAGGGACAATGCAGCAAGCCTGCCGTGCTTTACGCATTATCGCGCAAGCCACGGCCCCACCCCGCATTAAGCCCACCCTAACCGTCAAGCGGAATGCCATGTTCCTTGAGCTTCGACTCAGCCAATGCCGCCCGGCGCACGACCGTACGGTAGTTGCCCAGAAGGATTCGCAACACGGCTTTGATAAACCGGTCCGACCCCGACATTTTCTTTTCAAACGTCTGGCGGCTGATCGCGATCAAAACGGTACGTTCTTTTGCCCGGGCAGAGGCCATGCGCGGCTGATTATCGACAAGTGCAAGTTCACCAAAAAGACCACCGGCCTCGATCGAGCCGAGAATAACCTCTTTGCCTTCGCCCAGCGTCTTGAAGATTTCGACTTTGCCTTCCTGCACGACATAGGCAGCGTTTCCAGGCTTTCCTTCCCGGAAAATAACCTGATCGATGGCAAAGACCTGTCGGTCCATCACCTTCTTGTTGCCGTCGGTTATGCCCATGTGTTTGCAGAGCCCATGAAAGGTTTGGGAACTTCTTGTCCCGAGGATCGATGGCCGCGTGTATCACCGATCAATAAATCAATGCTAGCAGATTGCCGGGCCCATTCAATTGAATTTACTGGCCGTACCTATTCTCAAGATGGGTCCTGAAGGCATCCACGCCAAGGGGCTTTCCGGTCGCGGCCTCAAGGATGGCATCGGTGGATTTGCTTGAGGCCTGACTGTGAATGTTTGTGCGAAGCCAGCCCATCAAGGGGGCGAAATCACCACGCGACAATGCGTTGGGTATTTCAGGGTTGGATTCCTTGGCTGCGGCAAAGATTTGCGCTGCGGCCATCGCCCCTAACGTATAGGTCGGGAAATATCCCCATGCGCCCGATGGCCAGTGGATATCCTGCATGCAGCCATTACGGTCATCTTCGGGGACAATGCCCAGAAGTTTCTGCATCAACTCGTTCCAGGCGCCGGGCAGATCGGCAAGCTTCATGTCGCCTTCGATCAGCGCGCGCTCCAACCGATAGCGCAAGATCACATGCGCCGGATAGGTCACCTCGTCAGCATCAACACGGATCAGGCCCGGCTCAACGCGGGTATAAAGGCGATGCAGGTTTGCAGCCCCCCACGCGGCGTTGTCACCGCCAAAGGCTTCCTTGAACACGGGGCCAGCATAGGTCAGGAACTCTTCCGACCGGCAGGCCTGCATTTCCACCAGAAGCGACTGGCTTTCATGCATGGTCATGCCACGCGCCTTGCCCACCGGCTGGTTTTGCCAATCGGCGGGCAATCCGCGCTCATACATGGCATGACCGGTTTCGTGAAGAACCCCCATGATGGCCGAGGTAAAATCATTCTCGTCATAGCGCGTGGTCAAACGCACATCTTCCGGAATGCCGCCACAGAACGGATGATGGGAAATATCCAGCCGCCCATGATCAAAATCGAAACCAACCGCCTTCATCAGATCAAGGCCAATGCGGTTCTGCGTTTCAATCGCGAACGGACCGGTTGGTTTAACCGGCTTGTCTTCGGATTTCTGGCGTTCAATCACATCGGCGGTAAAATCGGGCAGGAAGCTTTCCAGCTCGGCAAACAGGCTATCAATCCGATCAGAGCGCATCATCGGATCATACTGATCCAACAGCGCATCGTATACCGAGGTACCCAATGCCTCTGCCTTGGCTTTGCCAGCCTCAATCGACAGATCAAGTACTTCCTGCAAGTGCGGCAGAAGCCCCTTGAAATCGTTGTCGGCGCGCGCCTTGCGCCATGCCACTTCACAGCGGGTTTCCGCCCGTGACATCTTTTCCACCAAGTCGACTGGCACCGCCGTGCCATGAACCCATGCACGCTTCATCTCCGCCAGATTTGCCTGCTGCCAATCGTCAAGCTGCTCGCTTTCCGCACTGCTGATCAAATCGCCCAGATCCGGCGCATTAATCAGTTCGTTCTCCAGAACACTCAATGTTGCAAGTTGTTCGGAACGGGCATCTGCACCACCGTCCGGCATGATCACAGCCATATCCCAGTGCAACATCCCGCCAATACCGGACAGGACACTCATACGGTGAAAACGGGCTTCGAGCTTTTTATACGCTTCGGTCATGGGAACTCCTTCGCGGGCAGTCCGGCTGCTTTCCGCAAAATATCAGTCAACTGGTGGCGACAAGATCAGGCTTGCGCGTCTTTTTCGTCATCGCTGGTTGGGCGGCGGTGATAAAGGACAAACATCACGATCAGGGTAAGTGCAAGGCTATACCAGGTGATGGCATATTCCAGATGGTTGTTGGGCAACTCAACCTTGGCCTGCCCGCCAATCGGCAATCCGCCCGGGATCGGCGTATCATCGAGTTCGAGATAATAAGGGCTGGCAAGGTCCGCACCGGTATCTTCGGCCATGTGATTCACATCGACATAGAACCATTGATTGCGGATCGCGTCATTTTCCGGCTGCGCCCAATGCTTTTCGCTTGGCAGGCGCAACACACCCGATACCCGCACCGGACCCTCGATCAGGCTGTCGGGGCGGGTTTCAGGTTCGCGGTAATCCTGGGGCACCCAGCCACGATTGACCAAAATGATGCGGCCATCTTCCTGTTCAAGCGGGGTGATCAACTGAAAACCGACATTGCCGCGCCGGGTGCGCGCCATCAGGTATTTTTCCTGATCGTTCAGGTAACGACCTTCGGCATAGGCTGCGCGAAATGCCATATCGGGGTCAAGGATGGTATCGGTCGGCACGGCAATTGGCGGCATTTGTGCCTGCGCCTGGCGCATTTCGATCAGGTCTTTTTTCCAGAACAGTCTGTCAACCTGCCAGGAACCAAGCCCCAAAAGAATGATCAGAGACAGTCCGGCGGAAATTTTCATCGCCAGACTGGGACGCGTTTTAAGAAGTGGCATGAAGGGTCAGTCCTGTTCGGATGTCGATCGGTGGCAGTATTGCAGCGCCACCATGATGCCTTTAAGCGGCCTTAGCAAGACCAGCGTCAAACCAATGATCACCGGTCCCCACACAACCGCGTGCAGCCAGAGTGGAGGCATATAGGTCATTTCGACCCATAGCGCCATCGGCACCACCAGAAATCCGAGAATAAAGATGATGAAAACAGCCGGACCATCACCGGAATCATGGCCGCGCAAATCCAGTCCGCAAACCTCGCAGGTTTCACGCACTGTCAAATAGCCCGAAAACAACTTTCCCCCACCGCAGCGGGGGCATTTGCATGCCAACCCGGTACGAATGGGGGAAAGGTTTGGATAATAATCATCCATGATCTTTTGTGTCACCTGACGACGGCTTATTCGCCACCCCAGATGTAAACGGCAAAGAACAGGAACAGCCAGACAACGTCAACGAAGTGCCAGTACCAGGCTGCTGCTTCGAGACCAAAGTGATGATCCTGTTTGAAGCCATCTTTCATCGCGCGCACAAGGCACACCGCCAGGAACACTGTCCCGACAAACACGTGGAAACCATGGAAACCGGTCGCCATGTAGAAGGTCGAGGAATAGATGTTGTCAGAGAAGCCAAATGCCGCGTGGCTGTATTCATATGCCTGCAGGAACAGGAAGATGACGCCAAGACCAACGGTCAGTGCCAGACCCTGAACAAGGTCCTTTTTCTTGCCTTCCAGGATGCCATGATGCGCCCAGGTCAGGGTGCAACCCGACAGCAGCAGGATCAGGGTGTTCAGGAACGGCAGATCCCACGGATCAAGCACTTCAACGCCTGCGGGCGGCCATTCGGTCACGCCGGGGCTGAAGATCACAAACGCGTTGTGGAAGAATGCCCAGAAGAAGGCGACAAAGAACATCACCTCGGATGCAATGAACAGCGACATCCCGTAACGCAGGCCGATCTGAACGACCTTGTTATGATAGATGTGTGATTCGCTGATCACGTTGCTCCACCAACGGAACATCACAAACAGAATGCCTGCAATGCCGATCGCCGCCAGCCAGAAGTCAGCTGGCGCACGGTCCGAATGCATGAACATGACCATACCACCGGTAAAAAGACCGGCGGACGCCGCAGCCACCAGCGGCCACGGGCTCGGGTCTACCAGGTGGAACGGATGCTTTTGTGCATGATCACTCATTCCTTGCCCCCCTCAATCCTTACAAAAGAAACTCTAAGTTCGCTTTGTTAACCAAAGACCGTCCAGTCCACGAAACCGTGTTCTGTCAGCCTCCCTGATCTTCGTTCCCGTCATTTACTTCAACCGATGCCTCGGATTTGAAGAAAGTGTATGACAGGGTAATCGTCTTCACGTCCTGGGTATTGATGTCGTCGGCAATTGCCGGATCGACATAGAAACTGACCGGCATGTCAACGCGCTCGCCCGGTTGAAGGGTTTGCTCGTCAAAACAGAAACACGCGATCTTGCTGAAATACTGCCCGGCTTTTAGCGGCGTCACATTATAGACAGCCTGACCGGTAATCGGCTTCACAGACATGTTTTCGGCCATGTAATAGGCCAGATTGTCTTCGCCCAGACGGACGGTGATTTCACGTTGTTCGGGTTTGAACTGCCAGGGCAAACCCGAATTGATATCTGCATTGAAACGGATCTTGATGGTTTTTTCCGAAACCTCGACCCCGGCATCCTTGCCAACCTGTGGCGTGCCGCCAAATCCGGTTACCTGACAAAACAGCTCATAAAGCGGAACCGACGCATAGGACAGACCGATCATGCCGCCAACGACGGCGGCACAACTCAGCATCACGCGCTTGTTGCGTGCCTTGATACTATCTGTGTGTTTCTGATCAGCCATGGTTTCCTAGCTCATCTTCAAAATCGTGATCGCAAAGAACAGCACAATCAGGCTGGTCAAAATCACCAAAAACGCCCAGTTCTTCTTTTTACGCTTGGCGTAAAACGCTTCGAGTTCGGCTTTGCTCATTTTGGGGTGCTCCGTCATACGATGAACCCGCCAAGCCAGACATCTGCAACCATCGCCCCAAACAGGACAAACAGATACAAAATGGAATATCCAAACATCTTGTGCGGCGCGCGTTCTTCGGCGTTGCGCAAAACCCGTACCGCATGGCGCAGGAACCAAAGCCCGGTCAGACCCGCCGTCACGGCGTAAATCGTTCCTAGCAATCCGGTCGCGACCGGAACAAAGGTCACCGGCAAAAGCAGAATGGTATAAACCAGCATCTGCTTTTTGGTTGCGGCGTCACCGGCAACCACCGGCATCATGGGAACACCGACCTTGGCATAGTCGCCGCACCGAAACAGTGCCAGCGCCCAAAAATGCGGCGGTGTCCACATAAAGATAATCATGAACAGCGCGATTGAATTGATATCAATCCCGCCCGTCACCGACGCCCAGCCGATCATCGGGGGAAAGGCCCCGGCGGCACCGCCGATGACGATATTCTGTGGTGTGCTGCGTTTAAGCCACATGGTGTAGACGAACACGTAAAACGCTATCGATACAGCCAGCAAAACCGCAGCAGCAATATTGATGGCAACCGCCATGATCGTGACCGAAACAATCGACAGCGCAATGCCAAGAGACAAGGCCTCGTCGGCGGGCACGCGCCCGGCCGGGATCGGTCGGTTTTGGGTACGTTTCATGTGGATATCGATATCACGATCATACCACATGTTAATGGATGCCGCGGCACCACTGGCGATAGCGATACAGGCGATTGCAACGAGTCCAAGGAACGGATGGATCGAACCCGGGGCAATCAGCAACCCCACAGCACCGGTGAAAACCACAAGCGTCATCACACCGGGTTTGAGCAACGCGATATAGTCACGCACATCCGAAACCGGCAGGGATACTGCGTTTTCAAGTGCGATGGTCTGGTTGGCAGCCTGCTTGGTCATTGAACTCTGGTCTTCTCGTTTGGGGCGGTAGGATGCCCCCCGCAAACCGGGGCCTGCGGGGGACTTAAACCAGGATCACTTACTTGATACGTGGCAGTTCGTCAAAGGTATGGAACGGCGGCGGAGAGCTGACGGTCCATTCCAGTGTATCTGCACCTTCCCCGTACGGGTTTGCTTCGGCCTTCTTGCCACGGATGAAGGCATGCGCCACCACACCAAGGAAGAAGATCGTCGCCGCAAACGAGATATAGGCACCATAAGACGAAACCATGTTCCATCCGGCAAACGCATCCGGGTAGTCGGCATAACGACGCGGCATGCCGGCAAGCCCCAGGAAGTGCTGCGGGAAGAAGGTCAGGTTGACGCCGATGAAGAACAGCCAGAAGTGGATCTTCGCACCGAGATCGGAAATCTCGTAGCCCGACATTTTGCTGAACCAATAGTAGAAGCCAGCAAAGATCGAGAAGACAGCGCCAAGCGACAGAACATAGTGGAAGTGCGCCACAACGAAATAAGTGTCATGCAGCGGCAGATCCATGCCCGAGTTCGCCAGAATCACACCTGTCACACCGCCCACAGTAAACAGGAAGATGAAACCGATTGCCCAAAGCATCGGAGCCCGCAAGGTGATCGAGCCCCCCCACATGGTCGCGATCCACGAAAAGATCTTAACCCCGGTCGGCACCGCAATCACCATCGTCGCTGCGGTAAAGTATGCACGGGTATCAACATCCAAGCCCACCGTGTACATATGGTGCGCCCACACGATGAAGCCGACAACACCGATTGCCACCATCGCATAGGCCATCCCGAGATAACCGAAGATCGGCTTGCGCGAGAAGGTCGAGATGATGTGGCTGATGATGCCAAAGCCCGGCAGGATCATGATGTACACTTCTGGATGACCAAAGAACCAGAACAGGTGCTGATACAGGATCGGGTCACCGCCACCGGCCGGATTAAAGAAATCCGTACCAAAGTTACGGTCGGTCAGAAGCATGGTGATCGCGCCACCAAGTACCGGCACCGCCAGCAGCAGCAAGAATGCCGTCACCAGCATTGCCCAAGCAAAAAGCGGCATCTTATGCAGGGTCATGCCCGGCGCACGCATGTTAAAGATGGTGGTAATGAAGTTCACCGCACCAAGGATCGAGCTGGCACCGGCAAGGTGAAGGGCAAAGATCGCCATATCCACCGAGGCATCCGGATGGCCAAGCACACTTGAAAGTGGCGGATAAACCGTCCAGCCGGTGCCGGCACCACTGCCGACAACAGCCGACAGCATCAGCAGGATAAAGGCCGGAACAATCAGCCAGAACGAAATGTTGTTCAAACGCGGGAACGCCATATCCGGCGCGCCAATCATGATCGGAACAAACCAGTTGCCAAAGCCGCCAATCATCGCGGGCATGACAACAAAGAACACCATGATCATGCCGTGTGCGGTCACAAGCACGTTAAAGAATTGCGGGTCATCAATGACCTGGGTTCCCGGTTGTGCCAGTTCCATACGGAACCAGACCGAAAACGCACCACCGATCAAACCGGCAAGCACTGAGAAGATTAGATAAAGAGTCCCGATATCCTTGTGGTTGGTCGACAGGAACCAACGGGTAAAGAAGCCGGGGGTATGATCGTGATCATGTGTTTCAGCGTGAGCCATCAATCTCTCCCTCACTCTGCCGATGCCACTGATACCGCAGACGGCAAATCAGCAGATGCGAACTGTTCTTGAGCCTCGGCGACCCAGGCTTCGTATTCTTCCATGGTAACGGCCTTAACCGCGATCGGCATATATGCGTGGTTCACACCACACAGTTCCGAACACTGACCATAGAATGTCGTACCGGCATACTCAGCTGGAATGCGGGTCCAGGTTTCGTTCAGTCGGCCGGGAACGGCATCAAGCTTGATGAACAGCGACGGCATCGCCCAGTTATGGATCACGTCGTCTGACGTCATGATCAGACGGATGTTTTGATCAACCGGCAGGACAACGGGATTGTCCACATCCAGAAGGCGCTTCTTGCCTTCGGCAATGGCGGTTTCCTGATCGATCATAAGCGAATCAAAGGTGAAGTTGCCGTTATCGGGGTACTCATATGTCCAGTACCACTGCTTGCCGATAATCTTGAGCGTAAGATCGGCATCCTCGACACGGTCTGCAAAATACAGCAGGCGGAAAGAGGGGATCGCGATAACAAGAAGAATAAGCACCGGAACAACCGTCCAGACCACTTCAAGAAGGGTATGGTGCGTTGTTTTCGATGGGACCGGGTTGCGTTTCGCGCTGAAGCGATAAAGCACAAACAGCAGCAAAGCCAAGACGATCACGGTAATGATCACCATCAACCACGTAACGAGATTAAAGAATTTCTGGCCTTCAACAGCCACAGGCGAAACCGGATCCTGCAGCCCAAGCTGCCAGGGTTCAGGTTGACCAACAGCCGCAAGTGCTGCGCCATCAAACCCGGTAAGTACCGCCAATCCCAACAGAAGGATGGGAAATAGCTTCTTGATCGACATGCGAATCTGCCCCCTCGCATTACATCTCAAGGCGATATGCCTCAATCGTCTCCACCCCTGACTGACAGTGGCCGAGCTGACAAATACGGCCCACTCTCAAGGACCTTATCACGTCTCAACCAAAGATTACCCTGACAAACAGGCCGGAGCATTTCCTCTGACATATCTTATTCTTAATAAGCCTGCACTCGAAAGTACATTTGTAACGCAGGCAAATAGCGTATCTTCGACACCAGTTCCAGAAAAAACCTCGCTGCATTGCACAAAAAATATATTTTGCCGCCATCAGAATGATCGCTCTGGTTTTGACTGAAATCGCTCTAAATACCCACCCTTGGATAGAAAAACCGCCATTCCGCGTCGCAAGGTTTTGCCATGCCTGCTTTTGCTGCTGTGCAATATAGTCGTAATTGGTGTTTTTATCCCTTCAACCAATGGCTAAAGCCGTCATCCAAGTGATGCTACGCTCTTGGGCGATCTTCGGATCAGCACGACGCCCTGACGGGCAACAGATTGCCAAATGATATCAAATTTCCCCGGCTTGCGCCGACATGCCCCAAAGAACGATTCGCCAGACCGGTTTGGGGGAATTATGTGCACCCAGTCACAAAAAAGGCACCTGAACCCTTTAATTATGCGGGCTTTTCCCCAATATCACAGATAGAAATTCAGTTGGAAATATCAGCTTTGCCAACTATTCTATTCTCACGTATGAGTACCGAACATTGGATGCAAGGCAGTCGTCCAGGCAATTGCCGGATGCAGACAGTTCAAAGACAGAGGTTCGCCTATGGCACGCTCAGGAAGTAAAAGACTTTTCACTGCAGAAATGCGGTTGCTCAATAAACTTGAATCCATGAGTGACATGGTCGCCCTGCCGACCGAAATGCCATCCGATCCAAATGCATCTGCAAGTGGCCCGGACATTTCCAGCCTTCACACCGCGATTGAGGAGCTCAAGCTTGAGCTGCTGTCTGATATCCGTGTGATGATCGAAGAACAGAAAAAGGCAAATGCTGCCCCTGAGGATGACGAACAGGCAGATGCGCGCAACGAGCTGCGTCTGGTCAAAAACGAAGTCCGGGCGCTGGCCAATTCCATTCAGGAAACCAAAAAGGAAATCGCCGCCCTTTATACCGCGCCCGAAGATGACAGCGGAACGCGCCTTAACATCGTCAAGGGCGAGCTTGATTCTGTTGTTGCGGCAACAGAGGATGCGACGGCAAACATTCTTGAAACCGTTGAGAAAATTGACGCTGTTGCCCACAATATTCGATCCGCCGCCACAGACGACTACACCCAGGGCCTGGCCGACGATATCGTTGAACTGGTCGTGAAGGTCTTTGAATCCTGTAACTTCCAGGATCTTACCGGGCAGCGGATCACCAAAGTCGTCAACACCATGAAATATATCGAGGAACGCGTGAACCGCGTGATCGAGATTTGGGGCGAAGACGACTTTGGCGACTTCGATCTTCCGCCAGATCCCAAAGGCCTCGACAATCTGGATAAAACCGTCACCAAGGCGCCACAGAATGCCAATCGCGTGTCGCAGGATGAAGTTGATCAGATTTTCTCGCAGGAAGAAATCGACGCGCTGTTTGATTGATCGATCACGACGCTACGAAATGCAAAAGCCTGCCAATCTGGCAGGCTTTTCTTATGGCGGGTTCCTCGGGTTTCAGCACAGAACGCCTTAAGCGTGTCCGGCTTCCCCCGAAAGCAGTTCCGGCGCAAAGCCAAGCCGTGAAAACGCCTGTTCCCACTTGTCTTCGCAATCGGTATCAAACAGCAGATCCGCATCGGCATCGACATGAAGCCAGCCATTGGCAAGGATTTCACTTTCAAGCTGACCGCTGCGCCAGCCGGCATAACCAAGGGCAAGGATGCGGCTTTGCGGACCTTCGCCGACGGCAATCTGTTCAAGAATATCAACCGTCGCTGTCACCGACACGCCACGATCAACATGAAGGGTCGCCTCGTTCGAGAAATCGGTCGAGTGCAGAACAAAGCCACGGCTGCTTTCAACCGGTCCACCGAAATGGACCTGAATGTCTTCGATGGTCGGTGCCGGGCGTGCAATGCCAAGCTGTTCAAGCAATTCCGGGAAAGTGATGCTGTCGATCAGGCGGTTGATCACCAGCCCCATCGCACCGTCTTTGTTATGCGCACAGATATAGACCACACTTTGCGAAAAGCGCGGATCACGCATGCCCGGCATCGCTACCAACAGCTTGCCGCCGAGATAATCACCCGTGCCTATACCTTCTGCCATGTCGCAACTCTCTTTATCCTGTTTCACAGAGCCTAGCGCGAATACCTGCCCATTTCCATCAAGAACCCGGAAAACCGTGTTTTTTGTCGTTTGACATTCCGGATTCCCATATACCTCATGTAGGTAGGAACGCACTGCCATGGCAATGGATCCATCTCGTTTTGCGTTGGATCAGGACAAGCCCCTGCCTGCATGTGCTAGTGATAGGGCGTTCACACAGTCGTGGCTTGATTTGAACGGGGACTGGAATTACGCCTCTTCTGTGCCACAAGTTTGGCCAACACTGCGCAAATCGGTTTTTCGTGCTTAAGGAACAACACGTGCTCCGCCACCTTATCACCCGCTTGGCTCTTTTAATTGCCATCTGCCTGTCATCTATCGGTGTAAGTTCTGTTGCACTGGCGGCATCGGATATGACAACCGACTGGGTCGATGAGGACTTCACGTCAGTCCGCCTGATCAGTGCGCAAACCGAAACCGGCGGCAAACAGACACTCCGTCTTGGCCTTGAATACGAACTGCAACCCGACTGGAAGATTTACTGGCGCAGCGCAGGCGATGCCGGGTTCCCGCCGCAACTTGACTGGACCGGTTCCGAAAATGTCGGCGCCGCAAACATCCTTTGGCCGGCCCCTCACCGCTTTTCGATCTTTGGCCTCGAAACATTCGGCTATAAGGATCACATCATTCTGCCGATTGATGTTGCGATCCCTGATCCGGCCCAGCCTGTCGCGATCCGTCTTGATGTCGATTATCTGGTGTGCAGCGACATCTGCATTCCGGCAAATGCCAGCTTTAATCTTGATATCCCGGCAGGTGCCTCCGCTGGTGCAGGCACCTCGATCGCAAGCAACCACGCCCACCAGATCGAAAAGTTTGTTTCCAAGGTACCGCTGCGGGGCACCGGCCTTCCCATCGAAGTTACCAGTATTTCCAGCATCAGTCAGGGCAATGCGCACAGCCTGCGTCTGGGTGTTCGCGGTCTTGATGATGCCGGGGTCGACATTGACGACATCCTGATTGAAAGCGACCTGCGTGCGGGATTCGGTCTGCCCGAACCGCAAACGGCCGCCACGGGCAGCAACGAGGATGTTCAGTATTTCGATCTGACCGTCATGGGCTTGGCCGAAGACCAGACACTGAAAGATCAGCCAGTCACCGTCACCGTCATCGCCGGTCCGCTTTCTGTTGAGCAAAACCTTGTTGTCGGGGATGGTATTGCCGCCATAAGCACCGCATCCAGTGCGGGCGCAACGGCAGGCATGAGTTTCGCGATGATCGGATTGTTCGCCTTGCTTGGCGGTTTGATCCTGAACGTCATGCCCTGTGTGTTGCCGGTCCTATCGATCAAGGTCATGTCAGCCCTTAAAGCCCGCGAACAGGACATCAATCGGGTGCGCATCGGTTTCCTTGCCAGTGCGGCCGGGATCATTACCTCCTTCTGGGTGATTGCCGCTGTTCTGGTCGGCATCAAACTGGCCGGGGGCACCATTGGCTGGGGCATTCAGTTCCAGCAACCGCTGTTTCTGACCGTTATGACGATTATTCTCGCCCTGTTTGCGCTGAATATGTGGGGGCTGTTTGAAATTTCTGGCCCGGATCAGCTTGGCAACGCGGCAAATGACGCCATCACACGCAGCGAAAGCCACGGCCACCATGTCAGCAGCAACTTCCTGACCGGCATGTTTGCCACTTTGCTGGCAACCCCCTGCTCTGCCCCGTTCCTTGGCACGGCGGTTGGTTTTGCACTGGCGGGCAGTGTGTTTGACATCTTCTGGATCTTCACCTTGCTGGGGATCGGACTGGCGCTACCGTATTTTGCCATCGCCATCCAACCGCGTGTGGCACATATCCTGCCCAAACCCGGTCGCTGGATGAATGGCGTCAAAGTTGTTCTGGGTCTTGCCCTGATCGGCACGGCGATCTGGCTTCTGGGCATTCTGTCGGTCCAGATCGGCATGGGTGGTGCGATTGCTGTCGGGCTTGGCCTGATTGCGGGCTGCGTCTTTATCTGGGCCCGCAAACGCACATCAAACCTGCGTCCACGCTTTGCCTTTACGTCACTGGCGGTACTGGGCTTCTTGGTTGCACTGTTTGCGCCCGGCTTTTCAAAACCACCGTCGTCGCCGCGCGCATCATCGGACAATGGCACGCTTGTCTGGCAGGCGTTTGCACCTGAAACCATTGATGGTTTGGTTGCCGATGGAAAGACGGTCGTGATCGATGTTACGGCGGAATGGTGTGTGACCTGTCAGGTCAACAAGAAGCTGGTTCTCGAAAAGCCCGATGTCCGAAATGCATTGATGCAGGATGATGTTGTTCTGATGCAGGCCGACTGGACCCGCCCGGATCAAAAGATTGCCGATTACCTTGCCTCCTATGGCCGGTTTGGCATTCCGTTCAATGCAGTATTTGGTCCGGGAGCACCGGATGGCATTTTGCTTTCGGAGTTGCTCGGTGTGGACGAGGTTCTTGGTGCGCTTGAAGATGCAAACGGTTCGGCAAGCCTTGCCAGTTCCGTTCAGTGATCACATCTGATTGGGAACGCGTAGTGTTTCCGGCTCCTGCGAGAGTGCAGGCGTTAAGGTGCACACAGGCCCAAAATTGCTGCCAATTGAAGTCAAGCAGATGAAACCTGTTAAAAACTCTGCGTGAAAGCATTGAATGCCAAGCAGATTTGGTGTTTGATTCCGGCATGCGATCCAGCGCGCAGTCAACGGGATTGCGCCAAATAACGGAGATACCCATGACCATTTCAGTCGGTTCCGAACTCCCGGAAGTTACCCTTTTCCGCGCAACCAGCGACGGTCCGGAAGCCGTCAATTCCAAGGAATTCTTCGCAGGTCGCAAAGTTGTCCTGTTTGCAGTACCGGGTGCCTTTACCCCGACCTGCTCGGCCAAACACCTTCCAGGCTTTGTTGCCAAATCCGATGAGATCAAAGCCAAAGGTGTCGATGAGATTGCCTGCCTTGCATCAAACGATGCCTTTGTCCTTCAGGCATGGGCCGATGCGGAAAAGGCCAACGACGTCACGATGCTTTCGGACGGGGATCTGGCGTTTGTCGACGCAACCGGGCTTGGACTTGATCTGACCGGCCGCGGCCTTGGCAAGCGTGCCAACCGTTTCGCCATGATTGTCGAAGACGGCAAAGTCACCGACATTGCCATCGAAGAACCGGGCGCGTTTGAAGTTTCAAGTGCCGAAGCTGTTCTGAAAAAGCTTTAAAACCGGAAAGCTTCCCGCAACAAGCGCTTAAAGCTCCGCAATCATTTGCGGAGCTTTTTGCTTTGAATGTAGGGAACAATAGTGCCTGATCAGCGCGGAAGCAGAACCGGTATCGGGTCTTCCTTGCTGTCATAATCGCATTCAAAGGTCGGGTTGGTGTGCTTGGCAATGAAATGCACAACACCTTCCCGGAAACTATCCTTGATCGGTGACCAGCTCATATAGACCCCGCCACGGGTGTCATATTCGCGAATATCCGGATCTCGCATCAGTTCAGAAAAACTGTGTCCAAGATCTTCTGTTGCACCAGCCACCAGCCAAGACGGCTTCAGGCCACCATGCCACAGCAAGTAAACGCCACCGACCCCATCCAGGCTAAGCTCTGAAATATCGTCGATCATGAACAGGCGGTAGTACTCCCCACGTGGGCTTTTTCGCCATTTTATATCTTGTGCCTTTGGCTGGCGAATAGCACCGAGAGACCAAAATCCCATATTAACCTCCAAGCACGCCAAAACGCGTGCAACCGTATGTCACACGCATCCCAACATAGCTTCTTATTCTTATAGGTAAGAACTTACCTTACATATGTAAACTTTTGATTGACAAAAGACTGGGCGAAAACGCCCGAAACGCTCTTTGTCAAGAAGATATAGCTCACGCTACTACCTTAAATCACAGCACAAAACCAAGCATTTTTCGAATTATTCGAACAACTTGTCGATATCGTCCTGACTGATGCCTTCTCCTTCGAGCTGCGGACCGTTCAGAAGGTCTGCATCCTCGGGTCGTGATTCTTCCTCGACCTCAGGAACCGGCAATTCGGCAAACGCATCTTCACCCCAGATCGAGATCATGTTGTGGACGCGCTCTTCAACGAACTCAAGCGTGCTGACCACCTTGTTGATGCGCTGGCCGGTAATGTCCTGGAAGTTACAGGCTTCAAAGATCTTGGTAACGATGAAGGCAATCTGTTCAACGTGATCGGCGACAAAATCGCTCGGCGCCGAGTTTTTGAGCGTCATCGTCAGATCGTCAATCTGCTCGGCGGATTCCAGAATGGTATGGGTCGCCATTTCGGTATCCTTGACGATGGCATCAAGTTCCGAGGTCGCACTTACCAGTCGGTCATCCTGCGCCTTTGGATGGCGCAGCGACGCAATCTGAACCTTGGCCCTGTGGATGTGCTCGTTCATTTCCGCGATCTGGGTGCGGATCAGTTCCAGATCGTCACGGTCGGGCTCTGCCGCCCCCGGGCGATTGGAGTGGGTTGGGTTACTTGAAACCGGCTCTGGCAATTCATCCATCGGCGCATCGTTTGATGCAAACGGGGTGGCGACATCACTGGCCGGAACACCACCGGCTGCCACTGCCTGACGCAGTTGTGAAACTTCACCACGCAGTGCTCTGATTTCATCAAGAACAGCCTGCGTAATACCGGACGTTTCCGGGGCACTCGTCGCTGCCGGCAAGGATGCCTGCATCGGTTCCCCTGCCCCCATGCCGCTTTCCAGCGTCGGGTCAAAAAAGGAGTCAGACCAATCCTCAACCACACCACCGGTGCGTTCTTTAAGACGACGTTCGGCAGTGAATACTTTTTGCACGCGACGAGACATAACTGACTTTAACCCTCCGGAACGGACGTACGTCCGATCACTAAATCCCCAAACGCACCTTTTTGACGGCGTTCATTACTATTACGGCAAGTATAAGGGTGCAGATTGCGACAAGTCCAATGGGTTTCAAGTCCAAGTCTTTGAAAAAGAACACCCCGGCCAAAAGACCGGGGTGCTCCAA
The DNA here is from genome assembly GCF_002388495.1 of Thalassospira sp. UBA4513. Classification (NCBI taxonomy): domain Bacteria; kingdom Pseudomonadati; phylum Pseudomonadota; class Alphaproteobacteria; order Rhodospirillales; family Thalassospiraceae; genus Thalassospira; species Thalassospira sp. UBA4513. The sequence continues at coordinate 452,381 of NZ_DGMR01000039.1, read as the reverse complement.
AAGGTCAGGTTGCGTTGGTTATCAAGCTGTTTCAGGCTTCCAGCGCAAAACCGGCTTACGTGCAGCCGCCGTTTCATCAAGGCGTCTGCGCGGGGTCAGGTACGGTGCATTCTTGAAGAATTCCGCATCGCCCGACTCGGCCTTGGCCACAAGCGACAGAATCGCATCACAGAACTGATCGATCGATTCCTTGGTTTCGGTCTCGGTCGGTTCGATCAGCAACGCCCCATGAACCACCAGCGGGAAATACATCGTCATCGGGTGGAACCCTTCGTCGATGATTGCCTTGGCCAGATCCAGCGTCGAAACCCCGGTATCTTTCAGGAAGCCGTCATCAAACAGGGCTTCATGCATGCAATAGCCCGGGAAAGCGACACTGAGCTTGTCCTTGAGACGCGCCAGCAGGTAGTTGGCATTAAGAACCGCATCACCCGATGCCTGACGCAGGCCATCTGCACCGTGGCTTTTCATATAAGTCAGCGCACGAATAAACATGCCCATCTGACCATGGAAGCCTTTAAGACGGCCAAACGGCTTCATGCCGTCTTCTTCGTCTGCGGTTTCGACCAGATGGAAACCATCACCCTTTTTCACGACATACGGGATCGGGGCAAACGGTGCCAGTGCCTCGGAGAAGACAACAGGTCCTGAACCCGGTCCACCGCCACCATGCGGGGTCGAGAACGTCTTGTGCAGGTTGATATGCATCGCATCAATGCCAAGGTCTGCCGGGCGCACCCGACCGACAATGGCGTTGAAGTTCGCACCATCGCAATAGAAGTAACCACCCGCTTCATGCACCAGATCGGCGATCTTGCGCACGTCACGTTCAAACAGACCGCAGGTATTCGGGTTGGTCAGCATGATACCCGCCACATCGTCGCCAAGCTTGGCTTCAAACGCGGCCAGATCAACACGGCCATCTTCGGTCGCGGGGATCGAATCAACTGTAAAGCCACAGGCTGCTGCGGTTGCCGGATTGGTCCCGTGGGCGGATTCAGGCACCAGAACGCGACGACGGTTTTCACCGCGCGCATCAAGGGCCGCACGAATGGCCATCATACCGCAAAGCTCACCCTGCGCACCCGCTGCCGGAGACATGGAAACTGCGGGCATGCCGGTCAGAACCAAAAGCCAATGCGCACACTGATCAATCAGTTCCAGCGCACCCTGAACGGTGCTTTCGGGTTGCATCGGATGCAGATCGGCAAGACCAGGCAAACGCGCGACTTTTTCGTTCAGGCGCGGGTTATGCTTCATCGTGCACGAACCAAGCGGGAAGAAACCGGCATCAATGCCATAGTTCTTCTGCGACAGGCGCGTGAAGTGACGCACGACTTGCGGCTCCGAAAGCCCCGGAAGACCAACGTCGCTATCACGGTCAAGACCGCCGAGGCGCGATTTGGTGCCCTTTGGTTCCGGCAAATCAACGCCGGTACGGCCGGGTTGGCCCTGCTCGAAAATCAGCTGTTCTTCAAGAACAAGTCCACGGTTGCCGGTATGGGTTGTAAAGGTCATGCCAGCGCCTCCTTCAATGCGGACGCAAGCGCCGCGATATCCTCGTCCGTGTTGGTTTCGGTGACCGCAACCAACAGGTAGTTATCCAGATCCGAACGGTTCGGATACAGGCGCGACAACGGCACACCAGCAAGGACGCCCTTGGCAACCAGTGCCTCAACCACTTCGGCGGCCGGTTTGGAAAGCTTGACGGTGAATTCGTTAAAGAAGCTGTCATTGACCACAGATGCGCCTTCAACGGCATCAATCGCGTCCGCCGCCTTGCAGGCATTTTCATGGTTCAATGTCGCCAGACGGCGATAACCGTCTTCACCCAGCAGGCTCATATGCACGGTAAAGGCCAACGAACACAGGCCCGAGTTGGTGCAGATGTTCGAGGTCGCCTTTTCGCGGCGGATATGCTGTTCGCGGGTCGACAGCGTCAGAACAAAGCCACGTTTGCCGTCCTGGTCGACCGTTTCACCACACAGACGGCCCGGCATCTGACGCACGAGCTTTTGCGTCGTGGCAAACAGACCGACATACGGCCCACCATAGTTCAGCGCATTACCGATCGACTGGCCTTCGCCGCAAACGATGTCTGCGCCAAAGCTGCCCGGTGATTTCACCGCGCCAAACGCCACCGCCTCGGTAAAGACCACCACCAGAAGCGCACCCTTGGCATGGCAAAGATCAGCCAGTTGGGTGTGATCCTGAATGCGGCCAAACACGTCCGGGTACTGCACCACAACACATGCGGTCTGATCATCAATCAGATCGTTGAGTTCTTCGGCAGTTGCCTGATGTTCCGGATGTCCATCGCGACCGGCGACTTCGGTGTCGCTATACTGGCAATAGGTTTCGGTCACTTCGCGGTAATGCGGGTGCAGACCGCCCGAAAGCACCGCCTTCTTGCGACGGGTCGCACGGCAGGCCATCAGAACCGCTTCGGCACAGGATGTCGCACCATCCCACATCGACGCGTTTGCAACATCCATCCCGGTGATCGAGGCAACCTGGGTCTGGAATTCAAACAGGTATTGAAGTGTCCCTTGCGCGATTTCCGGCTGATACGGGGTATAGGCGGTCAGGAATTCACCGCGCTGGATCACGTAGTCAACCGTCGCCGGGACATGGTGGCGATAGGCACCCGCACCCAGGAAACTGGGCACGCTTGATGCGCCCATGTTTTTGGCGGCCAAGGCCATCATATCGCGTTCGACCTGCATTTCGCCAAGGTGGGATGGCAAATCAACAGGTGCATCAAGCAACGCGCCGTCCGGCACATCACAGTAAAGTTCATCAACCGATGATGCCCCGATGGTATCAAGCATCGCAGCACGATCAGCGCGTGTCAGTGGGAGATAACGCATGTTTTAAAGGCCTTCGACGAAGTCTTTGTAGGCAGCTTCATCCATCAGCTCATCAAGCTGGGATTCATCGGTCAGTGTCATTCTAAAGAACCAGCCATCCGATTCCGGGGCTTCATTGACCAGTGCAGGATTGTCATCGAGCTCTTCGTTGACCTCGACAATTTCACCATCGAGCGGGGCGTAAACGTCGCTGGCGGCCTTGACCGATTCAACAACCGCGGCGTCGCCATCCTTGGTCAGCTTCTTGCCAACTTCCGGCAGCTCGACATAGACGATATCGCCCAGCGACTGCTGCGCGTAATCGGTAATGCCAACGGTTGCCACACCGTCTTCAAGCTCGATCCATTCATGTTCCTGCGAAAATTTCTTAGTCATCTTCCATTGTCCCTGTTGATCAATTCAGTGCCAATGCAGCGTAGCGCCGCTCTCTCTATGATAAATTCTGGTTCTCAACCGCGGAAATAACGATGCGGCGCGAACGGAAGTTCGACCACCTCGGCCGGGCGCGCCTTGCCACGCACCATAAGATCGACCTTGGTACCCGGTTCAGCAAATTCAATTGCGACATACCCCATGGCAATCGGGCCATCGACGGTCGGGCCAAACCCGCCCGAGGTAATCTCGCCGATTTCTTCGCCATCCGCGTTCAAAATCTGGGTGTGTTCGCGTGCCGGTGCCTTGCCTTCGGGCTTGATGCCGACACGTTTGCGATCCGCACCGTGTTCAAGCTGATCAAGGATCACATCCGCCCCCTTGAAGCCACCCTCGGCCCGGCGACGTTTGTTGATGATCCAGTTCAGATCCCCTTCAACCGGGGTCGTGGTGGTATCAATGTCGTTGCCATACAGGCAAAGGCCCGCTTCGAGGCGCAGTGAGTCACGTGCACCAAGGCCGATCGCCTCAACCTCGTCCTCGGCCAGCAATTTGCGTGCAAGTGCCTCGGCATCGGCGTTGGGCACAGAAATCTCATAACCGTCTTCGCCGGTGTAACCCGAACGGGTCACAAAGCACGGACTGCCAGCGATTTCGACTTCGGCAAAGCTCATGAATTTCAGATCGGCAACCGATGGCGCAAAGCGTGCCAGAACCTTGGCCGCGTCCGGGCCCTGAAGTGCGAGAAGCGCACGGTCATCGATTTCTTCAAGCGATACACCATCGCCAAGGTTGGCACGCATGTGAACGATATCATCGTCCTTGCAGGCCGCATTGATCACCAGAAACAGGCTTTCACCCGCATTGGTAATCATCAGATCATCAAGGATCGTGCCGTCGTCCTGGGTAAATGCGGAATAGCGGGTGCGACCGGGTTTGAGGATGGCAATGTCACCGGGCACAAGCTTTTCAAGCTCGGCCACGCGGTTCTCGCCAGTCAAACGCACCTGCCCCATGTGGGACACATCAAACAGGCCTGCCTTCGCACGGGTATGAAGATGTTCGCCCTTCACACCAAGCGGATATTGCACAGGCATGGCATAGCCAGCGAACGGCACCATTTTGGCACCGAGTTCCACATGCAAATCATAAAGGGCAGTTTTTAGAAGTTCGGATTCTTGATCCGCCATCAGGTTCTCCAAGACAATCGTTGCGAAATATAGCCGACCAGTGGCCAACCACATTCCCCCTCTGTCTTTGGAGCCTGAAAGAATCACATCCGGGGTAGGAAGCCGGTCTGCTTACATCTTCGGCGAGGTGTTCCTGATCAGAAGTTCAGGTCACCTGCTTTCCAGAGTCCCATCTCCACGCGGTCCTGTTGCCTGAGAGTTTCCGGGGTGGTTGCTCCTTCGGCGTCCGCTCATCCGATAAGGACTGCGGCCTCTCCCACGTGCATCATTTGGGTATGTTTCTGTTATACGGGTTTCCGCGCAAACCGACCAGCCCCTATTTTTCGGGCACGATCGGTCTGCCGCGTCTCAAGCAAACAAACCCGAATAAAATCAATCGGTTCCGAACCGGCGATTATACTCAAGTTGGTCTGCGCTCAGCTGGAAACCAAGATAGATTTCGTAATCCGGACCGGTCCAGACATCGTCCAGCGGCACCGACAGGGTCACCTGTTCGTCACGGATGCGTGCCATGTTCAGATTGTCTGCAAACGCCATATTAACGTCAAACACCGACTTCTGAATGAAGGTGCCGTTCGGGTCACGCAGGGCGACGAAATATTTAAATTGGACATTACGGTTCTGGGCTGCCGGCCCAAGCTCGGCGGTAATGATCGGACTGATGATGACATCAAGTTCCTTGTCATCAAGGTCATAGCCGCAATCACCAAGGTATCCGGTAAATTCGGCTTCGACGATCACATCGGTCAGATCACGGCCAGCACCACTGAACTGGACAAGTTTTGCCGTATCCTTTGGCAGATAGGCCGCCGGACAAACCGGGACCGGCTGTTCTTCGAACGGGTTGCCACCGCCGCATGCGCTTAGCAATCCACCAAGCGAGACCATACCCAATGCATAAACGCGCCGAAGTCCGTTACCGATTGTCATCCAAGCCTCTATCAAACCAAATGTTTTCGGGCCGCATCGCGACGACCGGCCCGCGCGCAGTCTATTCTTTCGCGGATGTCGGCACAACCCGCTTGAAAGGCCTTGGGCGGTGTAAAACGTCAAAAATTCGGCCAACCCGCACCGACCATTTACCCCAGAGTCATTGCACCGCATGATCAGGCAGGTTATGTAACGTCAATGTGTGAATAAAGCGTCGGGACAGCCCGTGCGCGTTTGGGAAAGCCGGACCTGTATCATGTCTGACAAAGCCAGCCTTCGGATCGTTCTTGCCAATCCGCGCGGTTTCTGCGCGGGGGTTGATCGCGCCATCGAGATCGTCGAAAAGGCACTCGAAAAATATGGCGCACCGGTCTATGTCCGCCACGAAATCGTGCATAACAAATTCGTGGTCAATCGCCTGCGCGATATGGGTGCGGTTTTCGTTGACGAACTTGATGCCGTTCCCGATGGCGTGCCGGTGATCTTTTCGGCCCATGGTGTCCCGAAATCCGTGCCCGAGGCGGCCGAAACCCGCAAACTTGAATATCTTGATGCGACCTGCCCGCTGGTCTCCAAGGTCCATCGCGGTGCCGAACGCCATCACGCCGATGGCAAACATATTCTTCTGATTGGTCATGCCGGTCATCCCGAAGTCATCGGCACGATGGGCCAATTGCCCCCCGGCAGCATGACCCTGGTCGAGACCGAAGAAGACGCCGAAACCATCGAAATCAGCGATCCGGAAAATCTGGCTTTCGTAACCCAGACGACCTTGTCACTTGATGACACCGCCAAGATCATTGAAATCCTGCAACGGCGTTTCCCGTCAATCGCGGTGCCGAAAAAGGAAGACATCTGCTACGCCACGACCAACCGCCAGCATGCGGTCAAACTGATCGCGGAAAAGGCCGATGCCATTCTGGTCCTTGGCGCGCCGAACTCTTCGAACTCCAACCGTCTGGTCGAAGTCGCCAAGCGCGAAGGCTGCACACGGTCGGTTCTGGTCGAACGGGCAAAGGATATCGACTGGTCCAAGCTTGACGGTATTTCAAGCCTTGGCATCACGGCCGGCGCATCCGCGCCCGAAATCCTGGTCGAGGAAGTCATTGATGCCTGCCGCGAACGCTTTGACGTGACGGTCGAAACAATCACGCTGACCAACGAGAATGTCACCTTCAAACTGCCGCGTCAGCTTGCCAGCTAGGTCTGCGGACATGCTTATTTTCAGCTCAGGACGACGATAGAACTCATGGCCGTCTATACCGACGTTTCAGACGAAGATATTTCCCGCTTTGTGGCCGAATACGATATCGGTGACGTGGTGTCGTTCAAGGGGATCGCAGAAGGCGTCGAAAACACCAATTTCCTGCTTCAGACGACCAAGGCTCCTTATATCCTGACCCTGTATGAGAAGCGGGTAAATCCCGATGATTTGCCCTTCTATCTTGGCCTGATGGATCACTTGTCGGCCAAGGGACTGAATTGCCCGACCCCGATCCACGGCAAGGACGGTGTTGCCCTGCGACGCCTTTGTGGTCGCCCGGCTGCCATCACGTCTTTCCTGCAGGGCATGTCGCCCAGGCGCATTCAACCCCATCACTGTGCCGGGGTTGGCGCCGCACTGGCAGAGTTGCACTCAGCCGGTCAGGACTTCGAAATGCATCTGCCAAATGCGCTGAGCATCAAGGGATGGCGTTCGCTTTTTGACAGCTGCGCTGAACATGCCGACGATGTCGAACCCGGCCTTGGCAAGATGATTGGCGAAGAGCTCGCATTTCTTGAAGAAAACTGGCCGCACGCCCTTCCAAAAGGGGTCATTCATGCGGACCTGTTCCCCGATAACGTCTTCTTCTTTCCAAACAAGGAAGCCGTTTCCGGGCTGATTGACTTCTATTTCGCGTGCAATGACCTGTTTTGCTACGACGTTGCCATCTGCATGAATGCCTGGTGCTTTGAACCAGACAACAGCTTCAATGTAACCAAGGCCAAAAACCTTCTGTCGCATTACAGCAAGGTCCGTCCGCTTTCGGACGTCGAAAAGGCCGCCCTGCCCATTCTGGCGCGCGGCGCAAGTCTTCGGTTCCTTCTGACACGGCTGTATGACTGGGTGAATACACCCAAGGATGCGCTGGTCACCCCGAAGAACCCGCGCGAATACATCAACAAATTGCGGTTCCACCAACGTGTGGAAAACGCAACAGCCTATGGCCTGGATTAGGCACAAAGGCGGGGAACACGACAATATGACTTCAAGTAACGGTGACGATAACCGCGTCGAGATTTACACGGACGGCGCGTGCAGCGGCAATCCCGGCCC
>NZ_DGMR01000039.1:438768-444623 GCF_002388495.1 Thalassospira sp. UBA4513 | reverse complement strand
AATCCCGGCCCCGGTGGCTGGGGCGCTATTTTGCGCTTCAAGGGTGTCGAAAAGGAAATGTCGGGCGGCGATCCGGAAACCACCAACAATCGTATGGAAATGATGGCGGCCATCAGTGCGCTGGAAGCCCTGAAACGTCCCTGTGTCATCGATATCTACACCGACAGCAGCTATGTCCGCGACGGCATTACCAAATGGATTTTCGGCTGGCAGAAACGTGGCTGGAAAACCGCCGATAAAAAGCCGGTCAAGAATGTGGAACTATGGCAACGTTTGCTCCAAGCCCTTGAACCGCATAAGGTCGAGTGGCACTGGGTCAAGGGTCATGCCGGTCACCCGGAAAACGAAAGATGCGACGAATTGGCCCGCCAAGCCGTGCCCCGATAACGAATTTTTCGCGGTTATCGGGAAAACCGCTTGAAGCTGAGGGACTTCGCTACAAGATAAATAGCTTTGCTGGCTTGTGTCAGATAATTGAATGTTTAACGAAATCAAACTTGCGTTTTCATCAAGTTGCGGTTTGACTTGAGACTAATTCAAGGGGGTGTTGGCACCCATACAAAGGTCGAGTACATTATATTCGACTAGCCTAAAGTGGGTGTCAGGGAGAGAACGCTTGTCACGCGGATCGTACGGGTTTTTACAACGAAAGTCCTTGAGCAGTCGGCTGCTGTTTATCGCATTGCCGCTGGTTTCGCTGTTCTCGCTCGCGCTTTTCATCGTCTTTGGCTATGTCAGCTACAAGGTGCTGCGCGACGACCTGAATGGCAAAGTCGAACAGACCGCCGACATCAACGCCCGCGTTCTGGCCACACCTTTCTGGTATCTCGACGTCGATAATATTGAATCTGCCCTAAACGCCATGGCGCGCGATCGCGACATCGTTGCCGTGCAGGCACTGGGCGCAGACGGCACCGAATTTGCCCATACCGGCGTATCGCAATCCGAATTGACCGACACGCTTCGACTTTCGCGCCGTGTCTATTTCGAACGCAACAACGTCCGCCATGACGTTGGCGAACTGGTGATTTACTTCACCGACGCCCGCGTTCAGGATTTGCTGTTCCGCCGTATTGCGATCGACATGATCCTGTTCGGGCTTTTGATCTCGGTCGTGGCCGCAAGCCTTCTGATCGCCAACAAACGCTCGATCAAGGAACCACTCAACCGATTGCTGCATTCCATTCGAATGACCAAGCACGGCCGTCTGCGCCGTCCGGTGGAATGGAACAGCTCGGACGAACTCGGGCTTCTGATCCGCGAATATAATGAAATGGTCGCCCTTCAGGGGCAGGCGCAGGAAGAAGCCCAGCGCAAACAGGCCCTGCTGGAAGCAACCCTTCACAATATCGGTCAGGGCATCTGTCTGTTCGATCAGGACCTGAACCTGATGGTCTGGAACGAACGCTATATCGAATTGCTGAACCTGCCGCGCGATCTGGTCAAGGAAGGCACCCCGCTTTCCGATATCCTGCGCTATAACGGCGAACGCGGCGAATACGGCGATGTCAGCATTCAGGCACTGATTTCCGACCGCGTTGCGATTGCCCGGCGTCGTGAACCCTATCGCATGGAACGGACCCGCCCGAATGGTCGTGTCATTCAGGTTGATCACAACCCGATGCCGGGCGGCGGTTACGTTGCGACCTACACCGATATTACCGAACGTAAACAGACCGAAGCCCGCATGCGTCACCTTGCGGTCCATGACGTTCTGACCAGCCTGCCGAACCGCACCCTGTTCCTTGACCGCCTGCGTCAGGCGCTGCTGTCGGCCCGTCGTTTCCAGCGCGGCGTGACGGTTCTGTTTGTCGACCTTGACCGGTTCAAGGATATCAACGACCACTTCGGCCACGATGTTGGCGATCTGATGATCCAGGAAATGGGGCAGCGTCTGTCGCGTATCATCCGGGATTCGGATACCGCCGCCCGCCTTGGTGGCGATGAATTCGCAATCATCCAGACCGATGTCCAGAACATCGAAGACACCATCGCCCTTGCCCAACGCATCATTGACGAGCTGTGCCAGCCATTTGATTGCCGCGGCATCCGCCTGCATTCGACCGCCAGTGTCGGTATCACCCTGTTCCCGGAAGACGGCGAAAACCCCGAACAGCTGGTCAAGAACGCCGATATGGCGATGTATGCCGCCAAGGCCGAAGGGCGCAATAATTACCGCTTCTTCCTGCCGTCGATGCACGAACGGGTCAAGGAACGCAAAACCATCGAGGAAGATCTGCGCAACGCGCTCGAACACGATCAACTCGAACTTTACTATCAGCCGAAAATCGATTGCCGCACCGAACGCGTCGTCGGTGCCGAGGCGCTTGTACGCTGGCATCACCCGGAACGCGGCCTGATCCTGCCCGGCGAATTCATTTCCGTTGCCGAGGAATGCGGCCTGATCAACCGTCTGGGTGCATGGGTTCTTGAAAAGGCCTGCCGTCAGACACGCATCTGGCGCGACTCATCACTTTCCGATCTTCGGATTGCCGTCAACCTGTCCCCGGCACAGTTCCAGGATGCCGAACTGGTTGATAGTGTGACCAAGATCGTCAAGGAAACTGCCCTGCCGCATGGCACGCTGGAACTTGAAATCACCGAATCCATTCTGATGAACAACCCGGAAAAGGCCGTCTCGACGCTCAAGGAACTCAAGGAACTTGGTGTTCTGATCGCGATTGATGATTTTGGCACCGGCTATTCGTCGCTGAACTATCTCAAACGTTTCCCGGTGACCTCGATCAAGATCGACCGATCCTTCGTGAACGACATTCATGTCGATGTCGATGACAAGGCGATTGTCGATGCCGTCATCGGCCTTGGCCACAGCCTTAACCTCGAAGTCGTTGCCGAGGGCGTGGAAGAAGTCGAACAGCTTGTCTATCTGCAGGAAAAGGGCTGCGACTTTATCCAGGGCTTCCTGTTCTCCAAACCACTGCCCGCCTCGACCTTTGAAAGCTGGGTCAACGAGCGCCATGGCACCGAACAGGAAACTGTTTCAGCCAAGTCCTGATCCGGGCACATCCAAAAAGAACCGGTCGCACCCGTTGTTGGGTCCGACCGTTTTTTTGTCAGATGGTTCTGCCCGCATGGACGTTAATAAAGCGCTGCATCCCCATGCGCATCGCTGGCACCATTTGATGAAACCGCTGTTTTGTCAGATGACTTGCGATCCACAAGATCAACAATCTCGGAAATCACCTTGGCCAACTGATAATCCTTGGGGGTATAGACCGCGGAAACGCCCATCTGGCGCAGCACCAGCATATCAGATTCCGGGATAATCCCGCCGACAACGACCGGAATATGACCGGCCCCTTGGGCACGCAGCCCGTTGACCACTTCACGCACCAGCGGCACATGCGACCCGGACAGGATCGAAAGACCGATGACATGCGCGCCGTCTTCGATGGCATTGCGCACCAGCTCCTCTGGCGTCCAGCGTATGCCTTCATACAAAACCTCGATCCCGGCTTCGCCCGCCTTGACCGCAATCTGTTCGGCGCCGTTGGAATGACCATCCAGACCCGGCTTGCCGACCAGCATCTTCATACGTTCGCCAAGCTTGTCGGAAACCTCATCAACGCGTTTGCGCAAATCCTGAAGGTTTTCGGCATCCCCGGTCACGATCATCGATGTAATCCCGGTCGGCGCACGGTATTCGCCAAACACGTCGCGCAGGGTTTCCGACCACTCGCCGGTGGTGACCCCGGCATGGGCGCAGGCAATGGAACTTTCCATGATGTTGCGACCTTCGCTGGCGGCTGACTTCAAATCGGTCAGCGTGGCATCGACTTCGGCCTGATTGCGCTCTGACCGCCAGGCTTTAAGTTTTTCGATCTGGTCCTGTTCGGCCATGTCATCGACGGTCAGGATCGACTTTTCCCCCGATGTCAGCGGCGAAGGTTCGGTTTCGGTAAAGGCGTTTACACCGATCACCTTTGTCAGCCCGCTTTCGATATCGGCCAGACGCAGCGCGTTGGACCGCACCAGTTCCTGTTTCATATAGCCGCGATCAACTGCGGCAATCGCCCCGCCCATCTCATCAATCTTTGCAAGTTCTGCCCGCGCACCTTCCTTAAGCGCGCCGACCTTGCGTTCAATCGCCGGGTTGCCATCAAACAGGTCTTCATATTCCAGAAGATCGGTTTCATAGGCCATGATCTGTTGCAGGCGCAGCGACCATTGCTGATCCCATGGACGCGGAAGGCCAAGGGCCTCGTTCCAGGCGGGCAACTGCACGGCGCGCGCCCGCGCATTCTTTGACAGAACCACTGCCAGCATCTCGATCAGAATACGATAGACGTTATTTTCGGGTTGCTGTTCGGTCAGGCCCAACGAGTTGACCTGAACGCCATAGCGGAACCGGCGATATTTGGCGTCTTCGATGCAGTAACGATCACGGGTGATTTCATCCCAAAGTTCGCAGAATGCCCGCATCTTGCAGATTTCAGTAACAAAGCGAATCCCGGCATTCACAAAGAACGAAATGCGACCGACCACCTTGGCAAAGTCCTCTTCGGGCACCTGACCCGAATCGCGCACCGCATCCAGAACCGCAATCGCCGTTGCCAGCGCATAGGCCAGCTCCTGCTCGGCCGTCGCCCCGGCTTCCTGCAGATGGTAGGAGCACACATTCATCGGGTTCCATTTCGGAACCTCGCGATAGGTAAAGGCCGCGACATCCGTAATCAGCTTAAGGCTGGGCGCTGGCGGAAAAATATACGTCCCGCGTGACAGATATTCCTTGATGATGTCGTTCTGGGTCGTGCCCTGCAGGCTGGCGCGCGCGGTGCCCTGCTTTTCGGCCACCGCAATATAAAGCGACAAAAGCCAGGCGGCTGGTGCGTTGATCGTCATCGACGTGTTCATCTGATCAAGCGGGATACCGTCAAACAACGTCATCATGTCACCCAGATGGGACACCGGAACGCCGACCTTGCCGACTTCGCCGCGTGCCAGAACATGGTCAGAATCATACCCCGTCTGGGTCGGCAGATCGAAGGCCACCGAAAGCCCGGTCTGCCCCTTTGCCAGGTTCTGACGATATAGCGCATTCGATGCCTGTGCGGAGCTGTGCCCGGCATAGGTCCGGATCAGCCACGGGCGATCGCGTTCCGGCTTTGCTGCGTTGCGCTTGTTTTCCATCGACATCGCGACCTCTTGTATTTTTATTACTCAATGTCTTTACGATAATTACGCCTGAACGTTATTAAATTATCTACTAGACATCACTTGGGTAATTATATAACAATTTGTGCAACGCGATAAAAGCGAAAACAAATATCGCCCAGGTTATCCTTGCTGAAATTCCGCAGGAAACCGGGAGATGCCCGGGGAAAATAAAATAAATTCCGTGGCTTGGAGGATCCGTCGACCGCAACGCAGCATTGGTAATTTAATTACCCTGCAAACCGGATCGACCCCGAACAAGGAGTGAAGGCCATGAATACGTCTGCTGAAGTGCTGCCTTTCCGTGGCGGTCAGGAAGAAAAAGATCTTTATGAAATTGGCGAAATCCCGCCATTGGGCCATGTGCCAAAGAATATGTATGCATGGGCGATTCGCGAAGAACGCCATGGCGAGCCCGATACGGCCATGCAGTGCGAAGTTTTGCCGGTGACCCAACCCGACAGCCATGAAGTGCTTGTTCTCGTGATGGCGGCCGGGGTGAACTATAACGGTGTCTGGGCATCCCTTGGCAAACCGATCTCGGTCTTCAACGTCCATGATTGCCCGTTCCACATTGCCGGATCGGATGCATCGGGCATCGTTTGGGCGGTTGGTTCGAAAGTCACCCGCTGGAAAGTCGGTGACGAAGTTGTCATTCACTGCAACCAGGATGATGGCGA
>NZ_DGMR01000039.1:415950-438719 GCF_002388495.1 Thalassospira sp. UBA4513 | reverse complement strand
CACTGCAACCAGGATGACGGCGACGACGAAGAATGTAACGGCGGCGATCCGATGCTGTCCCCGACCCAGCGCATCTGGGGCTATGAAACACCGGACGGATCCTTCGCGCAGTTCACCTGTGTTCAGGCACAGCAGCTCATGCCGCGTCCCAAACATCTGACCTGGGAAGAAAGTGCGTGCTACACGCTGACCCTTGCCACCGCTTATCGCATGCTGTTTGGCCATCGTCCGCACATCCTGCGTCCGGGGCATAATGTACTGGTCTGGGGCGCATCGGGTGGTTTGGGCTCGATGGCGATCCAGCTGATTACAACGGCCGGGGCCAACGCGATTGGTGTCATTTCCGATGAAACAAAGCGCGACTTTGTTCTGGGACTGGGTGCCAAGGCCGTGATCAACCGCAAGGATTTCAATTGCTGGGGACAGCTTCCCACCGTCAACGGCCCGGAATTTGGCGACTATATGAAAGAAGTTCGCAAATTCGGCAAAGCGATCTGGGACATCACCGGCAAGGGCAATGACGTCGACATCGTCTTTGAACATCCCGGCGAACAGACCTTCCCGGTATCGTGCAACGTTGTAAAACGCGGCGGCATGGTTGTGTTCTGTGCCGGCACCACCGGCTTTAACCTGACATTTGATGCGCGCTTTGTCTGGATGCGGCAAAAACGCATTCAGGGCAGCCACTTCGCCAACCTGAAACAGGCGGCACAGGCCAACAAGCTCGTGATCGAACGCCGTCTGGATCCGAGCATGTCTGAAGTGTTCAGTTGGGAAGACATTCCGCGCGCCCACATGAAGATGATGCGCAACGAACACAAACCCGGCAACATGGCCGTTCTGGTGCAGGCAAAGCGCCCGGGAATGCGCACCCTTGAAGAAGCAGTCGAAGGCTAGTCCCACATTAATCTTCGACTGATAGCTGGCACCCCGCGCGCATTCTCGCCCGATCTGCGCATGGGGTGCCACCACCCTTTATGCTTTGATGCTCTCATAACTGATCCGCGCAATCGCCCCACAAGATTGCACGACGAGGACCTGATCCGAGGACCCGAAGAATGACGAACAACGCCCTTTTGCCTGACCTCGAACGTTTGTGCGATGAAGCCCTTGCGGCACTCAGCCCGGTTTATGATGCGGCCGAATATGCGCTGCGGACTGCTGTAACGGTCGATGGCCGGGTCAATGCCGATGCCTTTGATGACAACCAGTTTGCCGCACACGGCTTTGCCTGGTTCACCACCTATGTCACCGCCCTTGGCCAGATGAAGGCATGGGCAAACCGCCTTAAGGATCAGGGCAAGTTCGGCAATCTCGAACAACTGATCCTGCAATCGGCCTTCGGGGAGTATCTGGCGCAGATTATCGGTGGCATTCCGATGTCACAGGGCGAGATCATCCGTCTTTCGACCCTTGGCGTCTCGGACGACCTGATCGCATCCCTTGCTGTCAACCCATCGGTCGCGGCCCTTGCACGTGGTGGCAATTCCGATGCCGCACGCCGCGCGATTGCCGCTGAAATCGAAGACAGCCTTGATACCGGTCGCTTTGGCGAAACCGGCCTTGAAGACGAAACCCTTGATATGGTGCGCGATCAGTTCCGCCGCTTTGTAGAGGAAAAGGTCTCTCCGCATGCCCATGGCTGGCACGAACGTGACGAGCTGATCCCGATTGAAATCGTCAATGAAATGTCTGAACTCGGCGTCTTTGGTCTGACCATCCCCGAAGAATTCGGTGGCCTTGGCATGGGCAAAACCGCGATGTGCGTTGTCACCGAGGAACTGTCGCGTGGCTATATCGGTGTCGGGTCGCTCGGGACACGTTCCGAAATTGCCGCCGAACTGATCCGCCTTGGCGGAACCGACGCGCAAAAGGAACATTACCTGCCCAAACTGGCATCGGGTGAAATCCTGCCGACCGCCGTCTTTACCGAACCCAACAATGGATCGGATCTGGCCCACTTGCGTACACGTGCGGTCAAGGATGGCGATACCTATAAGGTCACTGGCAACAAGACATGGATCACCCATGCTGCGCGGTCTGATCTGATGACGCTTCTGACCCGCACCAACCCCGACGAGTCCGGTTATCGCGGCCTGTCGATGCTGCTGGCAGAAAAGCCACGCGGCACGGATGAAAACCCGTTCCCAGCCGACGGCATGTCAGGTGGCGAGATCGAGGTGCTTGGTTATCGTGGCATGAAGGAATACGAGCTTTCCTTTGACGGGTTCGAAGTCCCGACCGAGAACCTTTTGGGCGGCGAAGAAGGCCAGGGCTTCAAACAACTGATGGCAACCTTTGAGTCGGCCCGTATCCAGACCGCAGCCCGTGCTGTCGGCGTCGCCCAGAACGCGCTTGAGATCGGCATGCGCTATGCCAAGGATCGCGTCCAGTTTTCCAAGCCGCTTTATGCCTTCCCGCGGGTGTATGGCAAAGTGGCATGGTTGGTGGTTGAAACCATGATCGCCCGCCAGCTGACCTATTTCTCGGCCTTTGAAAAGGATCAGGATATCCGCTGCGATATCGAGGCCGGCATGGCCAAGCTTCTGGGCGCACGCGTCGCCTGGTCGAATGCCGACAACGCCCTGCAGATTCACGGCGGCAACGGCTATGCGCTTGAATATCAGATCAGCCGTGTGCTGTGTGATGCGCGCATTCTGAACATTTTCGAAGGGGCGGCCGAAATTCAGGCACAGGTGGTCACGCGCGGCATTCTGACCCGGTGAACGACATAACATTCTGAAATACTGATAAAATTCTCATCCGAACCGTGGCCCCTGTGAACAACGAGGGCAAACTTGGCCCGCCAACACTGGCGGGCCTTTTTCCATATCAACCTAAAGTATGATATATTTTGGACTTACCAGTAGTGATACACTCCCCAAAAGCACACGCAGACCACTGAAAGTCTGTGAAAAAATCGGGCAAAAAGTCCGCCGGGAATAAGGGAGAGAATGGCAAATGAATCACAGCTCTGCAATGCCAGAAAGTACAATCTATGCGCGTATAAATGCCGCCACGGAATTGTTTGCGCAACATGGAGAACAGCTTGCAGAAAATCTGGTCACCGAACTGTTGGGGACCGGCCAAAGCAGTGCTGCGCCAAGTGATCCGCAACATCATGTTGCCGAACTGTCCCGACGTTTTGCAACACTGATCAACGCAAACAGCTCTGATGCATTCAACCAATGCTTTAATCAGCACGTTCTGGCCAATGCGGTCATCGGACTGGCTCCCGATCATATTGTACTGGCCTACCACAAGGTTTCAGCACTTTGCGCAACGCTTGCCGCGCGGTCCAAGGGCGGCACTGCGGCGGCGGATGCGGCGCGATGCCTGCTGATGGCCGATATGGGCAGCCTGATATCGGCGCGCCAGACCGTTTTGGCCAACCAGCGTTCCGCCTCTGAAATTCAGTCGATGTCGGAAATCATTGAACGCGAAACCGACAATATCATTTCCGAGGTCGGCTTCCAGGCCGGGCGCACCAATGACGTGGCGCAGGCCATGGAAAGTGATGCCAGCGAGCTTTCCCAACTGGTCGAACGCATCACTGCCACCACCGAAGTCGCCAGCAGCAATGTCGCAACCGTGGCATCCGCGACCGAGGAACTGCAGGCATCCAGCCACGAAATTGCCGAACGCATCCACAAAACCAATGACATTGCCAGTCAGGCCGTCACCCGCGCCCAGGAAACATCCACCACCATGGGCAGCTTGTCGGAAACCGCGACCGAAATCGGCAAGGTTGTTGATATCGTCAAACGCATTTCTGATCAGACCAAGATGCTGGCACTAAACGCCACCATCGAGGCCGCGCGCGCCGGCGACGCTGGCAAGGGCTTTGCGGTCGTCGCCAACGAGGTTAAAAACCTCGCCACCCAGACCGAAAAAGCCATCCTTGATATCAACGCCCAAATCACCGCCATTCAGGGCGCCACATCCGAGGCGGTTACCGCGATTGAGGGCATCGGTGGCGCGATTGACGAAGTCAGCCAGCTTTCAAGCGATATCTCGGCCTCGGTCGAGCAACAAACAGCCGCCATTGCCGAAATCTCGACAAGTGCGCAGGAAGTCTCCACTCACATGCAGGGCATTTCCGGCGACATCGAACTGGCCAGCCACAAGTCGCACAATGCCAGCCAGACGGCGGAAAACCTTCGCATTCTGTCTTCGAATATCCGCAATGATATCAACGAGATGGAAACGCGCTTCCGCATGGTTCTGCGCAGTGCAGACAACACCAATCGCCGTCACGAAGAACGGGTTCCGATTGCAGTTGATATCAAGGTCGACTTTGGCAACGGTGATGTGCGCCAGGGTGTGACCGCGGACATGTCGCTTGCCGGCCTGCTTGCGCGTATTGATGCCAGCGAAGATGACCGCAACAAAGCAATCACGATCACGATGACCGATGGCACCCGGCTTAAGGGGACCGTCAAAGCGTACTCGACACTCGGCACCCACATCCAGTTCACCGAAATCGACGACGAAGCAACCAAGGTCATTTTGGGACTGCTCAAGAAAACCCACGAACATGACGCCAAGATTGCCGATCTCGGCAAGCAATTGGCCGGCGAGTTGGGCAAGGTTCTTGAAGGCGGTTTGCGCAATCACGAATTCACCCATGATGATCTGTTCAATACCCGCTACGAGCCGATTGACGGCACCGATCCGAAACAGTTCATGACGCCGTATGTGCCCTTCACTGACCGCAACTTCACCCCGCTGCAAGAAGCCATTCTTGCAAAGGACGAACATATCGTCTTTGCCGCCGGGGTGGATACCAACGGCTATCTGCCGACCCACAACAAGGTCTATAGCCAACCGCAAAGACCGGGCGAACCTGCCTGGAACATGGGCAACTGCCGCAACCGGCGCATCTTTGATGACCGTGCCGGTCTGATGGCCGGGCGCAACACCAAGCCCCACCTGCTGCAGACCTATTTCCGTGACATGGGCAACACCGTCGTCTTCATGAAGGAATGCGACGTGCCGATCATGGTCAATGGCGAACAGTGGGGCAACCTTCGGATCGGTTACAAATCCTAGGCATTGCCAAACCAATCAGGATAACGAGCAAACGAAAAGCGGCGGTTCCATCACGGACCGCCCGCACTCTATTCAACGCCAAACTCTGGTTTTCCTATCTGAAATCAAACAGCTCCTGATGGAAGGCATAGCTTTGCAATCCGGCTGCGACCAGATCGTTTTTGACATCTTCACCAAATTGGCGTGGCCCGCAGAACCAGACTTGGGCTTCTTCCCAATGGGCCACATCAGAACGGATTTTCTCGCCGGTCAGGAAGCCGTCGCGTGCATCGCGCCATTCACGCAACCGAACACCGGCACGCCCGGCCAGATCGTTGATCCGCGCCATCAATTCGGGATCGCAATGCGGCGCAACCTGATAAAAATCGATCTCAAGCTTTGCCGGATTGGCCACCAGATCTTCAAGCCAGGCAACAAACGGCGTCAGTCCGATCCCGCCGGAAATCCAGATCTGATGGCGCTTTTCCCGATCCAGCACAAAGGTACCATAAGGCCCCTCAAGCGCCACCCGGTCGCCCGGCTTCAATGTTTCGTAAAGCGTGCTGGTATAGTCGCCGAGCTTCTTGGCGATAATGGTCAGGCCCGAAACCCCGTCGCGCCAGGCAGACGCAATGGTAAACGGATGCGCTTCGTTGCTATTGCCAAACCGGACAAAGGCGAACTGTCCGGCAAGGTGGCCTTTCCACCCGCCATCTGATCTGATCGCGATCTGAAGCGATTTCATTTCCGGAAGATAATCAACCTCGATCACCTCGCCGGTGGATCGACGCCCGGCCCCGATTTGGCCAAACAGAACAATGATGGATGACACCGTGCCCACCAGCAACATCACCGCCAAAACATAGCCGACCGGCGTCGCCCAGTTGGTGAAATCAAGCAAAACGATGCTGTGATAAACCAGCACAAGATAGATCACGGCCAGAACGGTATGCGTTTTGGCAAACCAGCGATACGGGATGCGCTTGATCAACGCGATCAGGATCAAGGCAACGGCAATATAAAACGCCCATTCCCCAACGGTTTCCGCCATCCCGCGCTGCTCATTAAACAGCGATTGCGCCCAATGCAGGCCCGCCCCATCCGGCCTTGACCCACGCCGGCCCCGTTCCAGAAGGCCAAGCCCAACACCCCATTTCGGCGCCATCCGCCAGGTCCAGTGCAGGGTCGCAACGACAAGCACAGCAATACCAAGCCACTTATGCAGGCGATACGCCTTGTCCAACCCGCCCAACCGTCGCGTCAGCCACACAGGCCGAACGGACAGCAACAAGATCAGGCTCATCATGCTGATCGCAAGGAAGCCTGAATACTGAACCATAAAATGGCGAAGGCTGATGAAACTGGATGCCGCAAAAAGATCGGGGCTTGAAACCAGCCAGATGCCGGTCATCACCAGAACAAAGCCAACAAAGACCTTTGAAATCGTTCTCATGACCGGCCTCCATCCTCTAATGAGTGATGCCGTGGGCTATTGAGCGCAAATATTTGCGCGCGCCCCGACATCAACCCATTAAGGTTACCAGACCGCACCGGGTGGTTCGTTGCGATTCGTCAGTTCAGCGAAATTGATCAGCTGTGCGATTGCAGGATCGCTTGGGCGATTTCGCGTTCGACATCTTCCGGATAGGCATAAAAGCCCGGCTTGAATGATGCCGCCCCGCCCGATGCCAGCCAGTCGATCCCGCGGATCAGAATGGCCGAGAACGGATCAAACAGATCCTTGCCCGATCCCCCCATGCCGGGGGCAAGGTTCAGCAAGCTACCCCGGTTAAGCAGATAAACTTCACGGCTGTTATCCAGCTCGAACCGTTCGATATGACGGCGCATTTTCGTGCGCGTCTGGGTATCGAGCCATTTGACATCAATCTCGGTATTGGAATGCCCGACATTGACCAGGATCGCGCCGCGACGGCATTGCTTGATCTGCGCGGCACCCAGAATGCCCGAAAGGCCGGTGGCGGTCACAATGATCGCGTTTTCTTTCAGCCCGTCTTCAAGGCTGACAACCCGGCAGCCATGATGCTGCGCCTCAAGGGCGCGAACCGGATCGCGTTCGGCGACCGATACCACCGCCCCCAGATTACGCGCGCGTTCAGCCACGCCGCGCCCGACCGGGCCAAACCCGATCACAAGAACCGTGCGCCCATAAAGTGCAAGACCCGTGACATTCGAAAAGACCGGCCACATTTCCTGTGCCACATGGTGGCGGTTATGCAGACGGTCCTTGATCGCGATATCGTTCCAGTTAAACACCGGGAAGGAATAATCAAGCTTCTCAACCCGATGCACACCGGTCGTGGTCGCTTCAAGCGCGCCGTCGACCTTGTGACCTTTTTTGACAAACGCCTCAATCAGCTCCCCGCCCATATCGGCAATGATGTCTGCGGGCTCGGACGACAGGATATCGATGCTTTGGGCATATTCATCGGGCGTCATGCCGGAAAAGGCATGGACCTCGACCCCATGGGCGGCAAGGTAGGCGGCGGCCGCATCATCGGTGCTGTCAGGGTTACATGCGCCAACCTTGACCTTGGCCCCGGCCTTCACAAACGGCAGCAAAGTGGGAATGGTGTCTTCAAGAACATGCTGGAAACTGACGATGGTTTTGTCGCGCAGATCACGCTTGGCAACATAGTTTCCGTATTTCGCCGTCACCGGGCAAATCACCTCGCGCCAGGCAAGGGTCTCGTCAGTGATCTGTTGGGCAAGGGCGGCGTCCTTGATGCGGCTGGTCATGAATTGGTCTCTTAACTTCGTGGGACAATGAATGCCCTCCTAATTAAGGCCAGCCTGACCGGATGAAAAGCATTTGTCTCCATCCGGTCAAAATCAGCGGGGATTAATCGCGGGCCGGGATGTTCAGTCCACGCTGAACAGCCGGGCGATCAAGGCCGCGCTCCAGCCACGCCGGAACGTTTTTGAACTCGTGATAATCAACAAGACTACCCGCGTCATAAAAACCGATCAGGTTGCGCACCCAGCCAAGCGACGCAATGTCGGCAATGCTGTATTCATCACCCATGATCCAGTCACGGCCGTCAAGACGGGTTTCAAGCACGCCCAGAAGCCGCTTTGATTCCTTGCGATACCGATCCAGCGGACGCTTGTCCTCGATCTCCTTGCCGGCAAACTTGTGGAAGAAGCCAAGCTGCCCAAACATCGGGCCAAGCCCGCCCATCTGGAAATACACCCACTGGATCGCCTCGATCCGTTTGGCCGGATCGACAGGCAGCAACTTGCCGGTTTTTTCCGCCAGATACTGGATGATCGCACCTGATTCAAACAGACCAAGCGGTTTGCCATTCGGTCCATGCGGATCAATGATTGCCGGGATTTTGCCATTCGGGTTCAGCGACAGGAATTCCGGCGTCCAGGTTTCATCTTCGCCGATATTGATCAGATGCGGCTCATACTCCAGCCCGGTTTCTTCCAGCATGATCGAAACCTTCACCCCGTTGGGCGTCGGCAGGGAATAAAGCTGGATAACGTCCGGATTTTGCGCAGGCCAGCGTTTGGTAATCTCGAAGCTCGACAGATCAGCCATGATAAAGCCCTTTTGAAATCGTTATAGTGTTGACCATAACATTTAGATGATCCTTCGAAATGTGCCACCGGCAATCTGGCAACTTATTGTTTCCGGATCGGGGAATGGCAAAACCGGCCTGCGTGACACAGGCCGGTTTCGTCTTCTGCGACTGCTCGTACCAGGTGACTGCGAACCACCGAGTGGTTTGATTTACCAGGCGCGGTATTTCAGGAATTTACCATCAAGGGTAATGACAACGCGGTCGCCCTTCGGGTCTTCCTTGCGCTCGATATACATTTCGTAGTCGATCGCGCTCATGATACCGTCGCCGAATTTCTCGTGGATGATTTCCTTGATGGTCTCGCCGTACACACCGACGATTTCATACAGGCGATAGATCGCAGGATCGGTCGGTACCGCCTGATCCCAGATTTTCATCGGGCATTCCTGCATGACAGCCGATGCTTCGGGCGGCAGGTCAAACAGGGCAACCAGCATGTCGGCCTTGTCCTTTGGCGCGGAATTCATGCCAAAACAAACCGAAGTCGTCCATACCGGCGACATGCCGATCTTGCTGGCAACTTCTTCCCAGCCAAGGCCTTTGGCCTTTTTGGCTTCGATGATCATTTCTTTGACATCTGCTTTTTTCACAGCTTTTCTCCTTCTAAGTAATCAGCGTGCAGGTGATTTATTCCACCGGGCTGGTGGCCGGTTTGCGGTTGTCTTTGGGATCTGAAACCACCCCATGTGCACCAAAGCGCACGATGGATGGCTCGCTTGGTGTGCCTTCCTCCTGCTTGCCGGCAAGCGCCTTGGAGCGGGTGGCAAGGAATTCGACCAAGTGGTTTCGGATGTCGTAATAGTCGGAATGGTGAATGATGTTGGCCCGTTCGCGCGGGCGCGGGATATCGACCTGAACCGATTCTGCGACACGGGCATAGGGCCCGTTGGTCATCAGCAAAATGCGATCCGCCAACAGGATGGCTTCATCCACATCATGGGTGATCATAAACACCGTCTGGTCCGATCCCGACCAGATGCGGATCAATTCATCCTGAATGCTGCCACGTGTCAGGGCATCAAGGGCCCCGAACGGCTCGTCCAAAAGCAACAATTCCGGCTGGATCGCAAAGGCACGCGCGATCGACACACGCTGACGCATGCCGCCCGACAATTGCGACGGCTTGCGAAGCTCCGCCCCGCCAGCCAGCCCGACCATTTCCAGATACTTCATCGAATGGTCGTGAACCTGTTTCTTGCTCCAGGATTTATAGCGCGCCTGAACGGCAAAGGTGACGTTCTTAAGCGCGGACAACCATGGCAGCAGGGAATAGTTCTGAAACACGATCCCTCGATCAAGGCTGGGACCCGACACTTCCTTGCCATTCATGATAACCGCCCCTTCGGTCGGTTCATCAAGACCAGCCAGAATATTCAGGATCGTCGATTTGCCACAGCCGGAATGGCCGATGATGCAAACAAACTCCCCCTTCTCGATCCCCAGATTGACGTTTTCAAACACCGTCAGGGCTTCACCGCCCTTGGGTGCCTGAAAACGTTTGGTCAGGTTCTGCAAACTCAGGAATGGTTTCGACATATCAGGTCTCCTTATTCCTGGTACTGCACAAGACGTGCGCAATAGGCAAACGCGGTATCAAGCAACATGCCGACAACACCGATCATCAGGATCGAGAACACCACGCTGGTCAGATCAAGGTTGTTCCATTCGTTCCAGACGTAGTAGCCAATGCCTGTCCCGCCCACGAGCATCTCGGCTGCGACAATCACAAGCCATGCAATGCCGATTGAAATCCGCATGCCGGTCAGGATGGTCGGGGCCGCAGCCGGAAGGATGACAATCCAGGCGGTTTTGAGTGGGCCCAGTTCATGGGTGCGCGCCACATTGACCCAGTCCTTGCGAACCCCCGCCACCCCAAAGGCGGTATTGATCAACATCGGCCAGATCGAGCAGATAAAGATCACAAAGATCGCCGATGCCTGACTGTCCTGAATGACAAACAGCGCAAGTGGCATCCATGCCAGCGGGGAAATCGGGCGAAGCACCTGAATAAACGGATCAAGCGCCTTGTACATCAGGGGCGACATCCCGATCAGGAACCCGACCGGAATGGCAATTGCCGCCGCAAGGAAATAACCGCTCAACACGCGATAAAGCGAATAACCGATCTGGATACCGATGCCCTTGTCGTTGGGACCGGCGTCATAGAACGGATTGCTGAGCTCTTCCCATGCCTTGGCGATCACGTCCGAAGGGGGCGGCACAGCGGCCTTTGGCTCTGCCCCGCCCATCAGAAGTTCATATTCCGTAAGTTCGCCAGCGAGTTGTTGTTTTGGGCTGGCGGCCTCCCAAAGACCAAGGAAGACCGCCAGAAGTACAAGTGACAACACCAACGCCCTGGCATTGAGCGATGCCAGCATATCAGCTTACCCCTTTGCCGATGGCAAAGCTGTTGACATAGGCTTCAGGCTGATCGGGATCGAACGTCTTGCCCATGATGGTATAGCTTTTGTAAGTCTCGGTCGGCGCTTCATAGCCAAGCTCTTTCATGATCTTGGCGCAATCGCTCGCGACATAGACTTCTTCGGCGATTTTCTTGTAATCGACATCGCCCTCGATATAGCCCCAGCGCTTCATCTGGGTCAGGATCCAGACACCCATCGAGTGCCACGGGAACGGATCGAAATCGATGCGATCCGGAACGTTTTTCACTTCGCCCAGACCATCGGCATAACGGCCGGTCAGGACCTGTTCAATCACCGGAACCGGCTGGTTCAGATAGTTCGCCGGTGCGATGGCAGCCGAGATTTCCTTGCGGTTTTCCGCCTTGGCGGCGTACTGGGTCGCATCGACGATGGATTTCAAAAGCGCGCCATAGGTATTCGGCAGTTCTTCGGAAAACGCCTTGGAACATGCGAATGCACAGCACGGATGGCCTTCCCAGATATCTTTGGTCAGCGTGTGCAGGAAGCCGATCTTTTCCCAAACCGCACGCTGGTTAAACGGATCGGGTGACAGATAACCGTCAAGGTTACCGGCACGCAGGTTTGCAACCATCTCGGGCGGCGGAACGACACGGATCTGGATGTCTTTGTCCGGGTCCAGGCCATGCTCGGCGACGTAATAACGCAGCAGGAAGTTGTGCATCGAATATTCGAACGGCACACCGAACTTGAAGCCCTTCCACTGCTTGGGATCACGTTTGTCCAAGTGATCGTTATGCAGGACAATCGCCTGACCATTGATGTTTTCAACGGCCGGCATCAGGAACGGCGTTGCGGTCGACCCCGCCCCCATCGAAATCGCCAGCGGCATCGGGGTCAGCATGTGTGACGCGTCATATTCATTGTTCAATGACTTGTCGCGGGCAACTGCCCAACCGGCTGTCTTGATGACATCAACATCAAGGCCGTATTTCTCATAAAAGCCCATCGGCTGGGCCATGATGATCGGCGTTGCGCAGGTGATCGGCACAAAGCCGATATTCAGTTTGGATTTTTCCGGCGTGCCCAGATCATCAAGGATGGCGGCCTTGACCTTGTCGATTGGCAGGACCGAGGCAAGGGCTGCCATCATGGTGCTGCCACCGACCATCTTGGCAAACGAACGACGCGAAATGTCGTTATGACCAAACACCGAACGTACAATCGCGCTGTCGATGGCACGATCAAGCATTTCTTCGCTGCTTTCCAGCGTTTTGGCATCCATATCGCCCATATCACTATGGGCCGGCATGCTGGCCAAATCGTGTTTTACGCCATGGTCATGGTCTTTATGTGATGCATGTGTATGCCCATCTTTTGACGAACAGACATCACAGCCGCATGATTTGCTGTGACGCAGATCGGTATCGCCACTAAATGGATTGCCCAGACTTTTGACTGACATGTGATCACCCCCTGTGTTGTTACGCCGCCAGAAAGGCAGCACCAGATGTTCACAGTCCCTACAGCAACGGGCGTGCCATTTTGTGCAATGCGTCATTTTTCGTTGAAAACGCTGGACTCTTGCGCCTTTGAGTGAGACGCTAACCACATACGAAAAATCGTAATTCACGAAATATCGTAGTAAATATTACGATATTTCGTAGGAGTGTGTGATGAGGATCAGTGAAATCAATCCCCTACCGGTGATGATTGAAAACCTGCACTTGCAGGCATTGCTCGCCCACACCCATCCAACCTTATTGATTCATCCCAAAACGGACCGGATTGTCTTTGCCAATCAGGCCGCCGCGAACCTGCTGGGGCGCAGCATCGAAGAGCTTCTGGCAACCTCCATGAGTGCGCTGCACAAAGGTCAGGTGCCCAGTCTGGTGGTATTTAGCGAGGCCGCCTTTTATCACGGATTTGCCTGGACCCGCGGGCTCGACCTGACCCGCCCCGACGGCACGGAACTGAAACTTGAACACGAAGCGCGGCCGCTGATCCTGGACGGCGAAGAATACCTGACCGTCACGATTTCCGATCTCGATGCCCGCCATCGCCGCGATGTGGACTCGGAGGCCGATGATTACTTACGCGAAGGCATCGCTGAATGGCGCCGTGCCGAACGGTTTTTCCGCGAAATCGAACGCGAAAACCAGCTGATCCTGGGGGCTGCTGGCGAAGGCATTTACGGGGTCAACAGCGACGGCATCACGACATTCGTCAATCCGGCGGCCGAACGTATGCTGGGCTGGACGGCCGAGGAACTGGTTGGCCGCGAAATCCATTCGATCATCCACCATTCACATGTCAATGGTGACCCGTATCACGCCGAACAATGCCCGATTTACAACGCCTTTCGCGAAGGCATCGTCAGGCGCGTCGATGACGAGGTCTTCTGGCGCAGCGACGGCAAACCGATCCGGGTGGAATATACCTCCACCCCGATCCGCGACCATGGGCTGGTGATCGGGGCGGTGATTGTTTTTCGTGACATCACCGAACGTAAAATTGCCGAGGAAAAGCTGCATGCCGCCCTTGCCGAGGTTGACCGGCTGCGTGAACGGCTGGAACTTGAAAACGCCTATCTGCAGGAAGAAATCCTTTCAACCAACAACCACCATGAAATCATCGGCCAGTCCGATGCCATTCAGGGTGCGCTTAAACAGATCGACCTTGTTGCGCCGACCGATGCCAACGTTCTGATCACCGGAGAATCCGGCACAGGCAAGGAACTGATTGCGCGCGCCATCCATCAGGCCAGTGCGCGGTCTGATCGCGTTCTGGTGCGCGTGAACTGTGCCGCAATCCCGCACGAACTGTTTGAAAGCGAGTTTTTCGGCCATGTCCGCGGCGCCTTTACCGGTGCCGTGCGTGATCGCGTCGGGCGGTTTGAACTGGCCGATGGTGGCACGCTATTTTTGGATGAAGTCGGGGAAATCCCGCTGGAGCTTCAGGGCAAGTTGCTGCGTGTTTTGCAGGATCAAAAATTCGAGCGCATCGGCGAAGAGCGCACACGCGAGGTCAATGTCCGCCTGATTGCCGCCACCAACCGCGATCTTAAGGAAGAAGTCGGTCAAGGACGCTTCCGTGAAGACCTTTATTTCCGCCTCAACGTTTTCCCCATTGAATGCCGACCACTCCGTGAACGACCCGATGATATCCCGCCGCTAGCCTCGCACTTCCTGCGCAATATCTGTCAGCGCCTTAATATCGCCCAGCCAACACTGACCAAGGGGCAGGTCCGTACCTTGCAAAACTATGGCTGGCCGGGGAATGCGCGCGAACTGGAAAACGTCATCGAACGCGCAGCCATCCTCGCCCATGACGGCAAGCTGCATTTTGATCTGCCCGAACAGGGCGCGCGCGACAGCCGCAAATTAGCAGCGCCGACGACAGAGCCTGACAGCAAACCGGAAAAAACCGTTCTGACCCGGGGTGAGCTGCGCCAGACCGAATATGACAACATCATCCATGCGCTCACCATGACCAAGGGCAAGGTATTTGGTGAAAATGGTGCGGCGGCCCTTTTGGATATCAAACCAACCACGCTGGCCTCGCGTATCAAGAAATTCAAAATCGATCGTCGCAGCTTTGCTGCAAACGAAACCATCGACTAATTGCCAAAATTACCATCGTCTGGTTGCCTGTTGCGTCCATTTGGCGCAGCATGTCGCCGCCGGGCGCGGTGTAAGTCAGCAGGCAGAAACAGGGAAGAAACAGGAATGGCTGGTTTTTTACAGATTGGTGTTTTGCTTGCGATGGCAGCAGTCGCTGGGGTCCTGATCATGGGCATCGTTTCGATGGCACGCGGCAAGGATGCGCGCAAACAAAACAAACTGATGCAAATGCGCGTCCTTTTGCAGGGCCTGGCCCTGTTGCTGCTTTTCATCCTGTCGCTGATGGCGGTCGGTTCCTAAGCCAGGCATACGCCTTGAACACACAAACCAGGATTACGGACGGCACATGGTTCAACTGACTCGTATCTATACAAAATCCGGTGACAAGGGCAAAACCGCGCTTGGCAATGGCACGCGCGTTGCCAAAAATGATGTGCGCGTGGAGGCCTATGGCACCGTTGATGAAACCAATGCCGTGATTGGTGTCGCCCGCCTGCATGCGGACGGCAACGTCGATGAGATGCTGGCCCGAATCCAGAATGATCTGTTTGATCTGGGGGCTGATCTGTGCACACCCGGCGATGGCAGCGACGATAACCCCGAACGGCCCGCCCTTCGCATTACCACCAAGCAAACCGAAAGGCTTGAGGCCGAGATTGATCAGATCAACGAAGCCCTTGATCCGCTGAAATCCTTCGTGCTTCCCGGTGGCAGTGCCCTTTCGGCACAGCTGCATGTCGCGCGCACCGTTTCGCGCCGGGCCGAACGGCTGATTGTCGAACTGGCCGGGATCGAGACGATCAATCCCGAGGCCGTGCGGTATATCAACCGGCTGTCAGATCACATGTTTGTTTTGGCCCGACACGCCAACAATGGCGGCAAGGATGATGTTCTCTGGAAGCCCGGGCTGACCCGATAAACTGACGTGGTAACAAGATTATCGGACAAAATCCTTGTTCCCTTGCGGATTTTTGCCGTATCAAGACGGCGAAGGGCATCAAGATTTTCGTGAAGTAGTTGTCGTTAACGTCAACACCTTTACGTAAATTGACAACCTGCGTAGCACTACCTATTGTGCGTCGCGGGGAAAACATTACCATGCGGGCCAACGCAAACTGCCTTGGCAGGGAGCAACCCCGCAGTTTCGACAACAAAAACGAACAGGTCTGTCATGAAGGTTCTTGTCGCCGTTAAGCGCGTTGTGGATTACAACGTCAAGATCCGTGTCAAACAGGACCAGTCTGGCGTTGAGTTGAACAACGTTAAGATGTCCATGAACCCGTTTGACGAAATCGCCGTTGAAGAGGCCATCCGCCTCAAGGAAGCGGGCACCGCCACCGAAGTGGTTGCTGTGTCGCTCGGCGTTAAACAGTGCCAGGAAACCCTGCGCACCGCCCTCGCCATGGGTGCCGATCGCGGCATTCTGGTTGAAACCGAGGACGAACTCCAGCCGCTGGCTGTTGCAAAGCTTCTGAAAGAAGTCGTTGCCAAGGAAAGCCCGGATCTCGTGATCCTCGGCAAACAGGCAATTGACGATGATGCCAACCAGACCGGTCAGATGCTGGCCGCGCTGCTGGATTGGCCGCAGGGCACTTTCGCGTCCAAGGTTGTCGTTGCAGACGGCAAGCTTGATGTCACGCGTGAAATCGACGGTGGTCTTGAAACCATCAAGATTGATCTTCCGGCAATCGTTACCACCGACCTGCGCCTCAACGAGCCGCGTTATGCGTCGCTGCCGAACATCATGAAAGCCAAGAAAAAGCCGCTCGATACCCTGAGCCCGGCCGACCTTGGTGTTGATACCGCGCCGCGCCTGAAAACCCTGAAAGTTTCCGAACCGGAAGCACGTCAGGCAGGTGTCAAAGTTGCCGACGTCGCAGAGCTTGTCGACAAGCTCCGCAACGAAGCAAAAGTAATCTAAGCGGGGATCAATCAAATGAGCATTCTTGTTATTGCCGAACACGACAATACCGAACTGAAGGGTGGCACGCTTAACACCGTTGCTGCTGCTCAGAAAATCGGTGGCGACATCACTGTTCTCGTGGCTGGCGAGGGCTGCAAGGCCGTTGCCGAAGCCGCTGCCAAGGTCGAAGGTGTCTCCAAGGTTCTCCTCGCAGACAACGCAGCCTATGGCCACTTCCTTGCTGAAAACATGGCGGGTCTGGTCGGTGAACTGGCGGGCGATTACAGCCACATTCTCACCTCGGCTTCTTCGTCGGGCAAAAACTTCCTGCCGCGCGTTGCTGCCAAGAAAGACGTCGCACAGATTTCCGACATCACCGATGTTGTCGATGCCGATACCTTTGTGCGTCCGATCTATGCCGGTAACGCCATGGCAACCGTGCAGTCGACCGACAGCCTGAAACTGATCACTGTCCGTACCACCGGCTTTGATCCGGTCGCCGCCGAAGGCGGTTCTGCATCCATCGAAGACGTTGCTGTTGCATCTGATGCTGGCAAGTCGACCTTCGTTGGTCAGGAACTGACCGAGTCGGAACGTCCGGAACTTACCGCTGCAAGCATCGTCATCTCTGGCGGTCGTGGCATGGGTTCGGGTGAAAACTTCCACCTGATCGAACCGATTGCCGACAAACTCGGCGCTGCAATTGGCGCTTCTCGCGCGGCAGTTGATGCGGGCTATGCCCCCAACGACTGGCAGGTCGGCCAGACCGGCAAAGTTGTTGCACCGCAGCTATACATTGCTGTAGGCATTTCGGGTGCTATTCAGCACCTTGCCGGCATGAAGGACAGTAAGGTCATTGTCGCGATCAACAAGGACGAAGAAGCGCCGATCTTCTCGGTAGCGGATTACGGACTTGTCGGTGACCTGTTCGAGGCCCTTCCCGCTCTGGCGAGCGAACTCGACAAATAATCTGATCCCCTTTAGGGTCAAGGCAACGCATACTCTTGTTTTGACCCTTGGGGACGAGTGGGGAACAAATGGCTTCGTTGGAAGATATCAAAACCATTGGCGTAATCGGCGCCGGTCAGATGGGCAATGGTATTGCACATGTGATCGCGCTGGCCGGTTACGACGTCCGAATTCTCGACATCTCGCAAGATGCCCTTGATAAGGCCATCGGCGTGATGGAAAAGAACATGGACCGTCAGGTCAAAAAAGAGATCATTACTGCAGCGCAAAAAGATGCAGCACTGAAACTGATCTCAACCGGAACGGAATATACCTTCCTGTCTGACTGTGACCTGGTCATCGAAGCGGCCACCGAGAACGAAGAGATCAAAAAACAGATCTTCAAGGCTCTGTGCCCGGTGCTCGGCCCGGAAGCGATCATCGCGACCAACACCTCTTCGATTTCGGTCACCCGTCTGGCGTCCTATACAGACCGCCCGGCGAAGTTCATGGGCATGCACTTCATGAACCCGGTGCCGCTGATGAAACTGGTGGAACTGATCCGTGGTATTGCCACGGACGAAACCACCTATCGCACCATTCATGAACTGACCAAAAAGCTCGGCAAGGACACGGCAAGTGCCGAAGATTTCCCGGCCTTTATCGTCAACCGCATCCTGCTTCCGATGATCAACGAGGCGATCTACACCCTTTATGAAGGTGTGGGGAATGTCGAGTCCATCGATACAGCGATGCGTCTGGGTGCGAACCATCCGATGGGCCCGCTGCAGCTGGCAGACTTTATTGGTCTCGATACCTGCTTGTCGATCATGCATGTCCTGCATGATGGTCTGGCCGATACCAAATATCGCCCGTGCCCGCTTCTGGTCAAATATGTCGAAGCCGGATGGCTTGGCCGCAAGGCTGGCCGTGGCTTCTATGACTATAGCGGCGACGAACCGACCCCGACCCGCTAAGCGGTTGCACGCCAAGGCTGGCGTTACGACATCAAAGCCGCTGCCCCGCAGCGGCTTTTTTTGTTGCATTCCGTGCTTCAACCATCTGGAATAGACCTTGCTCTAACCCGCGCAATCATGATGTCGGGAAAAATCAAACGGTTCTGGAGGCCGTCCGAACATGTATCTCGGAATTGATGTCGGCACATCGGCAGTCAAGGCACTACTGATTGACGAAAACTCGGTCACCCTTGCCGAGGCTGACGCCCCTTTACACGTGTCCAGCCCCAAACCGTTCTGGAGCGAACAAAACCCTACCGACTGGTGGGACGCAACCTTGCGCGCCATCGATGACTTGCACCGCCAAAACCCGTCGGCAATCGCCGCAACCCGTGCAATCGGCCTGTCGGGCCAGATGCATGGCGCAACATTGCTGGGTGCGGATGACAAGCCACTCCGCCCGGCGATCCTGTGGAATGATGGTCGCGCCACCCGCGAATGCGCCGAACTTGATGCCGCCCTGCCCGATCTGGGCCAACGGGCGGGTGTCGCCACCATGTCGGGCATGACCGCGCCCAAACTGATCTGGCTGCAAAAACATGAACCGGATGTTTTTGCCAAAATCAAAACCATCCTGCTGCCCAAGGATTACATCCGCTTTTGCCTCTCAGGCGACAAGGCCACCGAAATGTCGGATGCCGCAGGCACGCTTTGGCTTGATGAACAAAGCCGAAGCTGGAACCAAAGTGCGATCGAAGCCTGTGGTTTGACCCGCGATCAACTGCCGCATCTGGTCGAGGGATCGGACATCACAGGTACGCTGCGCGCAACACTGGCCGACCGCTGGGGCATGCGGGACAACGTCATCATTGCCGGGGGTGGCGGTGATGCGGCGACCGGTGGCATCGGGGTCGGTGCGGTTTCCCATGGCGATGGCTTCATTTCGCTGGGCACCTCGTCGCAGATCTTTGTCGCCTCGGACAAATACCGGCCCAAGCCCGAAGAACTCCTGCACAGCTTTGCCCATGCCATCCCGGACCACTGGTTCCAGATGGCGGTCCTGCTTAACGGGGCCAGTTGCCTGAAATGGGCGGCCGACCTTCTGGGCGAGGCCGACATTACCGCATTGCTCAACCGGGTCGAGGCACAACACGACGCCCCGTCTGATATCCTGTTCCTGCCCTACCTCAACGGGGAACGCACCCCGCACAACAATCCGCATGCCCGGGGCGTATTCTTTGGTCTGGGCAGCGACACAGACCGCGAAACCATGGTTCAGTCGGTACTCGAAGGGGTTGGCTTTGCACTCCGCGATGCCAAGTCCCGTCTGCACAAGGCCGGAACCCAGTGCGACCTGCCCGGCGTGATCGGCGGCGGTGCCCGCAGTCGCTACTGGATCAAGATGATTGCCGACATCCTTGGCAAGCCACTTGCCCGCTATGAAGGCGCAACCAAGGGCCCCGCCTTTGGTGCCGCCCGACTGGCCCGTCTGGCCCTGACCAAAGAACCGGTTGCCGACGTTTGCGTCAAACCCGCAATCGAAGAAGTGATTGAACCTGATCTAACCCGCCATGATGCCTACCAGCCGCGCTTTGCCAAATTCCAGCGCATTTACGCTGCATTGTCAGACGAATTCACCCCTGACTGACCGTCTGATCGCCTGATCAGACAGACCGGCTGTTGCGTCGATCCATAACATTTTGATGATCTCGATAGATTTTGGCGACATCGCCCTTTAAACCCCTGATCTGAGAACAACATTAACTTAGTGGAATTCATTTATAAACGCGGACGATTATGACGATTGCAGTTGTTGGAAGCTCGAACTTTGATTTTGCGGCCCGTGTGGCGAAGCTTCCTGTTCGAGGACAAACGGTTTCCTCCCGGGCTTACAAGACCGGACCGGGCGGCAAAGGATGCAATCAGGCACTTGCCGTCGCCAGACTTGGTGTTTCCCCTGTCTTCATCTCCAAACTTGGCGATGACATGCTGGGCAAACAACTGATCGAAACCCTTGCGACCGAGGGGTTGGATACCACCAACCTGATCGTCGCCGACGAAGCACAAACCGGCATTGCCCTGATCTCGATCGATGAGGCGGGCGAAAACATGATCACGGTCGTGGGTGGCGCCAACATGACCATGACCCGAAACGACCTGCATGAAAAACAGGAACTCCTGCGCAACTGCGACTATCTGCTGTTGCAGCTGGAATGTCCGGTGGTAGCCATTGACTGCGCGATCAAATATGCCCGCGAAGGCAATGCAAAGGTCATTCTTGACCCGGCCCCGGTCGCCGATCTGGTCGTCATGCGCGACCTGCTGGCCCTGACCCACATCGTCACCCCTAACCAAAGCGAATGCTTGGCCCTCACCGGTATTGATCCGGTCGATGAGGCCACCGCAAGTAGCGCCAGCATCAAGCTGCATGACATGGGCCCGGAAACCGTCATCATCAAAATGGGCGGTGATGGTGCGTTCTATTCATCGGGCGGGCAAACCGGCATGGTTCCGGGCTTTGTGGTCAACACGGTTGATACGGTGGGCGCTGGCGATTGCTTCAATGCCGGGTTGGCTGTCGCCCTGCATGGTGGTCAGCCGCTCAAGGATGCCGTGCGCTTTGCCTGTGCCACCGGTGCGCTTTCCACCACCAACAATGGTGCAGCCGAGGCCGCACCACGCCTTGCTGATGTTCTGTCCCTGATCGAAGGCAACGCCTAAGACTGCGTCACTTGCGCTCAGGACGTCTGATCAATCAACTGATCGAAATAAGTAATGACCTCTGGCGCATCCCAACGCGCGATGCCTTCTAGCTTGCCGCGCAAATCACCCTTGGCGTCATAGACAAAACTGGTCGGAAGGCCGCGTGCCCCCATCTGACGCGCAATCGCCCCACGCGGATCCAGAACGATATCAAGGTTGTCGATTCCATTGGTTTCAAAGAATTCGCGGACGGCATCCGCCCCGCCGCGGTCCTGACTAAGGGCCAGAACACGAAACGGCTTATCGGCCATCTCGACCGCCAGGCGATCCAGATCGGGCATTTCCTTGACGCATGGCACACACCAGGTCGCCCACAGATTGACCAGAACAACCTGTCCTTTCAGGCTGTTAAAGGCGACCTCGTTGCCATTTTCATCGACAAACGCCAGATCTTCGGGCAAAGAACCCCCTTCGGATGGCATAACCATCTTTGAAAGTTCTTGCGGGAATTGCGTATCAGCAAAGGCAGGGGTTGCATAAATGCCCGAGATGGCGACAATCACGCCAAGTTTTACGTAACGAAGCAATGCTTTCACAACACCCACCTTTCCAAGACTGCGGATCACGATGACCGATCAAAACGCCACTGACCAGAAAAACGCAAACTCCCTTTGGGGCGGCCGCTTCGAAGCAGGCCCGTCAGCCATCATGGAAGAAATCAACGCTTCCATCGGCTTTGACAAACGCCTCTACGCCCAGGACATTCAGGGCTCCAAGGCCCACTGCGCCATGCTGGTCAAGCAGAACATCATTCCTGCTGAAGATGGCGAAAAGATCACCACCGGTCTAGACCAGATTCTTCAAGAAATCGAGAGCGGCGAGTTCAAATTCTCCGCCGCCCTTGAAGACATCCACATGAATGTCGAAAGCCGCCTGCGCGAATTGATCGGCCCGGCGGCTGGTCGGCTGCATACCGCACGTTCACGCAATGATCAGGTCGCGACCGACTTCAAACTCTGGGTCCGTGACGTTGCACTTGGCGATCTTGAGGTCGGCCTCAAAGGACTTCAGGAAGCCCTGATTGCACAGGCAGAAACCCATGCTGAAACCATCATGCCGGGCTTCACCCACCTGCAGGCCGCCCAGCCGGTCACCTTTGGTCATCATCTTCTGGCTTATGTCGAAATGTTTGGCCGTGATCGCGGGCGCGTTGCCGATTGCCGCACCCGTATCAACGAAAACCCTCTGGGTTCTGCTGCCCTTGCCGGTACGCCCTATCCGATTGACCGTCACATGACGGCAACTGCGCTCGGCTTTGATCGCCCGACGGCGAACTCGCTCGATGCGGTATCGGATCGTGACTTTGCGCTTGAATACCTCAATGCTGCATCGATTGCCGCCATGCATCTGTCGCGCTTGGCCGAAGAAATGGTCATCTGGTGCTCGGCCCAGTTCCGCTTTATCGGCATGTCCGACAAGTTTTCGACCGGCTCTTCGATCATGCCGCAAAAACGCAACCCGGATGCGGCCGAACTGATCCGCTCCAAGATCGGGCGTATTGTTGGCTGCTATAACGGCTTGATGCTGTCGATGAAGGGCCTGCCGCTGGCCTATTC
>NZ_DGMR01000039.1:406417-415858 GCF_002388495.1 Thalassospira sp. UBA4513 | reverse complement strand
GGACATGCAGGAAGACAAGGAACCGGTCTTCCAGGCCCATGACCATCTTGGTCTGTGCGTTGCCGCCATGACCGGCATGATCGCCGACATGAAGGTCTTTGCCGACAATATGCGTGCCGCTGCCGGTGCGGGTTACACCACCGCCACCGACCTTGCCGACTGGCTTGTTGCCGAACTGGGCATGCCGTTCCGCGATGCCCACCACGTGGTTGGCGCGACAGTTAAGCTGGCCGAAACCAAGGGCTGCGATCTTGATCAGCTGTCGCTTGAAGACCTGCAAGGCATCGAACCCAAAATCACCAATGCGGTTTATGATGTGCTGACAGTCGAGGCATCGGTTGCCGCCCGCCAAAGCTTTGGCGGCACCGCCCCGGTCCGGGTCAAGGAATCCGTTGCGGCGGCAAAGGAAAGGTTCCTCAAATGAACAGCAACCTGTTGAAACGCGGCACCGTCATCACGCTGGCCATCATGTTGGGGCTTTCAGTTGCGGCCTGTGGCAAAAAAGGCCCGCTCGAACCGCCGACCGACAAAGGTTATGAATATCCAAGGGATTACCCGGCCCAATGAACCATTTTGAATATATCAACGACGAACTTTACGCCGAAGGCGTCTCGATCCGGGAAATGGCTGATAAGGTCGGAACCCCGTTCTTCTGCTATTCGACCGCGACCCTGGAACGCCATTACAAAGTCTATGCCGACGCATTTGACGGCCTTGATGCCACCGTGTGCTTTGCTGTTAAGGCAAACTCCAATCAGGCTGTCTTGAAAACACTCGCCAATCTTGGTGCGGGTGCGGACGTTGTTTCGGTTGGTGAAATGCGCCGTGCGCTTCGTGCGGGCATGCCCCCGGCCAAGATCATCTTTTCCGGGGTTGGCAAGGCCGATGCCGAAATGCGCGAAGCCCTGGACGCCGACATTGCCCAGATCAATGTCGAAAGCATCCCCGAACTGGTTGAGCTGAACCGTGTTGCCATCGACATGGGCAAGAAGGCGCGCATTGCGCTGCGCGTCAACCCGCATGTCGATGCCAAAACCCATGAAAAGATCGCGACCGGCAAGGCTGAAAACAAGTTCGGCATCGACTGGACCCGCGCGATTGAGGTTTACCGCGAAGCCGCTGCCATGGATGGCATCGAGGTTACCGGGATCGCCATGCATATCGGCTCCCAACTGACCGATCTTGCCCCGTTCCGCGAGGCATTTACGCGTCTGGCCGGGCTGGTCGAACAACTGCGATCTGAGGGCATTGATATCCGCAATCTCGATCTTGGTGGTGGGCTTGGCATTGCCTATCAGGGCGAAACACCGCCGCTTCCCGATGCCTATGGTCAGATGGTGCGCGAAACCGTCGGCCATCTTGGCTGCCACATCACACTCGAACCGGGCCGTTTGATTGCCGGCAATGCCGGGATCATGGTGTCGCGCGTCATGTATATCAAAGACGGCGAAGCCAAACGCTTTGTCATTCTTGATGCCGCGATGAACGACCTGATCCGCCCGACACTGTATGGCGCCTATCACGAAATCATCCCGGTCGATGAACAGACTGACGGTGACAAACAGGTCAAGGTTGATGTGGTCGGCCCGGTTTGCGAAACCGGTGACACCTTTGGCAAGGACCGCGACCTTCCTGATGACCTAAAGGCCGGTGATCTGGTCGCTGTCATGTCGGCGGGGGCCTATGGCGCGGTCATGTCATCGACCTACAACACCCGCGCGCTGACACCCGAAGTGCTGGTCAAGGGCAACAACTTTGCCATCGTCCGCCCGCGTCAGGAAATCGACGATCTGATCAACATGGATCAGGTCCCCTCCTGGCTCAGCAACGCATAAGACCGGCATTCCGTTTCGGTTTTTAACGCTTTCGGGGCGGCAGGCCATTTGCCAGCCGCCCTTTTATTTTGCCCAATCCCGTCGAATTGCTTGACCCGCCCTGCCAAAAGACCAAGCTTTAAAGAAGCGGGTTGTGCCAGAATGCCGGATACAACGCGCAATATGTCGGCAAGCAGGGCTCAAAGGCATGTCGTTGATACCACCCTATCCCAAGATGGAACGCCATGTGCGCAAGACGCGCTTGGTGATGGTGTGGGAATCTGTCTGGCCCTGTCTGATCCCGGCCCTTTCGATCGGGCTCTTGGTCGTTGGTCTGACCCTGACCGGAACGTTTGAACCTCTGCCTGCCACCGGGCACATCATGTTGCTGTCTGTCCTGTCGGTCGCGGTCATGGTTGCCGTGGTCGCCCCGTGGCGCAATTTCAAAATGCCCACGCGCCGGGACATCCTGCACCGGATCGAGGTGGACAACCATCTTGATAACAACCCGCTGCAAAGCCTTGAAGATCACGTCCCCGAAAACGACGACCCACTGACCAGCTACCTCTGGCAGCGTCAACTGGGCCTGCATGAAGCCGCATTGGCAAAGCTCCGGCTGTCGCGTCCCCTGCCCGCCATTACCCGGGTTGATCGTTTTGGCCTGACCGCCATTCCCGTATTGCTGGTGTTTGTCGGCCTGATGACCGGCCTTGACCATGCCGAGGAACGCTTTTCAAAGGCCTTCAGCCCGCTTCAGCGCCTTGGTGCCGCCGACTTCAGCGCCACACTTTGGGTCACGCCACCGGCCTATACCGGGCAAATACCGCGCATCTTGCAGTTCAGTGCGCTGTCCGATACCGATGCCACAGGCACCCGCCAATCCGAAAACACAGGTAATACGACCTCTGACAAGACCAGTGACGTCATCACTGTTCAGGTCCCGGCGGGATCGACCCTTGATGGCAGCATCACAAGCATCTGGGAGCCGACCCTGACCACCCCGACCGGCACGCAATCCTTTACCGAGGGGGCTGAGAACAGCTATGTGCTGTCCACCGCCATTGACCAGCCGGGCCAATGGCGCATATCGGTCTGGGGCAATGATCGGCTGACCCTTGATATCGAATTGCTGGCCGATAATGTGCCAAGCTTGTCCTTCGTCAGTCCGCCAACCATCACCCGGCGCGATCACGTGCGCCTTGATTACGTTGCCAGTGATGATTATGGCCTCGCCAGTCTTGATCTGGTGATCACGCCTGCGGCCGAGGACGGCACGATCAAACAATATGGCCCGATTGATCAGGTGGTAATTGATCTCAAGGGCGACGCCGCTGGCGTTACAAGCAGTGCCGGTGCCATGCCGACCCGCATCGAAGGCCCGCGCTTTATTGATCTTGTCGCCCATCCCTGGGCGGGCTTGCCGGTCAATATCCAGATGGTATCAAACGATAACGCCGATCAGCGCGCCGAAAGCGATATCCGTTCCCTGATGCTGCCCGAACGGGAATTCAGCCATCCGGTGGCGCAAAAGCTGATTGATATCCGGCGTGGTTTGCTGCGCTATCCAGACCGGGCGCTAGAAATGCATCAGGCGCTGTTGCCGATCCTGTTCGCCCCGCAGGCCTTTAACGGCCATCTTGGTGTGTTCCTGACCCTTTCCGTGGCCGAAAGCAGGTTGGCATCGAACCTGCAAAACCGCGCCACCCATCAGGATGTCGCAGGCCTTCTGTGGCATGTCGCCGAGGAGATCGAGCGTGGTTCCTACGGCATTGCCGAACGCAACCTGATGGAGGCCGAGGAACGCCTGCTGGAGGCCCTTGCCAACCCCGATGTCACCGAAAGCGAAATTGCCCGCCTGATTGAAGAATATCGTCAGGCGCTGAATGAATATCTTGCCGCCATGATGCGCGAAAGCCCGGAACAGGCCGAAGAAGAACTCCCGCCCGGCAGTGCGACACTTGAACAACAGGACCTGTCACGCATCATCGATCAGATCGATGCCCTGATGCGTGCCGGTGCGCGTGATCAGGCCCGCCAGTTGATCGATCGTCTGCGCGAACTGGTCGAAAACATGCAGGTCACCACCGGTCAGGGCGGCATGGATATCACATCGACCCTGCGCGAAATGCTGGACGGCATGCGCGATCTGTCGCGCCGTCAGCAGGACCTGATGAATGAAGGCGACAATGCCTCCACCCAGAACGGCAATGGCCCGCGTGCAAACCAGCAACAGGGCCTGGCCGACGATGCCGGTGAAATCCTCAACGATCCCGGTCTTGGCCAGTTTGGCGATGTCAGCGGCATGAATTCGGTGATTGATGCCATGCGCGGCGCGGCAGAGGCACTTGGCAACAACCGATCGCACGAGGCCCTGCAATATCAGCGACAAGCCATGGATGCCCTGCAACAGGGCATTGGCGAAATCAGCCGTGCGCTTGAAGGGCTCAGCCAGCTCGCCCCGATGCTCGAAGACCTCGAAGGGTCCGGGCGCCGTGATCCGCTGGGCCGGCCCGTCGGTGGCGATGGCACCACCACCATTCCGGATGTGAATACGCTCGAACGGGCCTGGCGCATCTTGCAGGAGCTCCGCCGCCGGTCCGGTGATCCCGAACGCCCGGAGATCGAACAGGAATATATCGACCGCTTGCTCAAACGGTTCTGAGTGGTCACTGAAACCCCCAAAACAAAAAAGGCAGCACGCGTTGTGCTGCCTTTCTCATAATCAGGGTGTTTGCGCGAACCGCTTAGGGCTCAACCGCCTCGCGCGGGTCAAGGAAGGTGACCTGCAGGCGGGTCGCCGTCGGGTTCGGACGCCGGATCTTGGTTTCGACTTCCATGCTTTCGCCAACCGGTAGCATCTGTTGCACCATTGGCATTTCCGCACCGGACTGAACCAGCGATTCATCATAAATCAGCGGCACCTTCTTGCGCTGGACCACACGATCAAGCGGATCAAGAAGCTCGATCAGAAGGTAAGGAAGCGCACGCGGTTCTTCACTGATATTGACGATCTCGGCGCGAACAACAAGAACGTCAACGCCGTCCTCTTCTTCGCGGGTCGGCGGCAATTCGCGGATATCAAGGCCTTCGCCGACATGCGGCACATCAAGCCCCACCATGTCATAGACCTTGGCAATCGGCGGCCACAGTTCGATGATCTGATCCTTGGCGAAATAGCCGCCCGCACCAATCCCGCCCAACACCAGCAGGAAGATGATCCAGCCAACAATGCCCTTTTTCTTTTTGGGCTCCGGCTTTGGATTGTTGCGAATCAGCTGCTGGGGAATCGGGGGCGGATCGGGGATCTTGTCGGCTTCTTCAAAGCCCGGATCAACCGGCCCACCGCCCATCTGATCTGCATTGAAATCAGCCCCCAGCGAGCCTTCCTCGTTAAACGGGGCCGGGATATCACTTTCGGGTGCTGGTGCCGGAGCTGGCTTCTTTGCGCCAGGCGGGTCCTGATGCCAGCTATTGCCGCAGCTTTTACAGCGCACGGTTCGGCCTTTCGGACCGATTGCTTCTGTTTTAACTGAGTATTTCTTTGAACACTCTGGGCAAGTAATGATCATTGCAAACCTGGCATATCGATGACGGCGGCATCAAACACGGGGGAAGGCGTGAAACTGTCTGCGACTGACGGTCCCCCTGTGCCGTCAGTGAAGCCTTACACTATATGTAAATAGCGGCGATTTAACAGACTGTTAAGCAGAGATAACAGAAGCTGCCCGGATTTGGGTATCAAACCTCTGGCTGATCGGGCTGTTAATGGTATCCAAAATAGACGACAAACCGTCCAAACCGGTTAATTCATTTTCGATATTGTCACGACAAGGCTACTTTCCAACCCTGTCGGATCATGACGAAAGCCGATATAAACACCGATGTATCAACCGTCATTCGCCCAGATGGAGCAAGAATTTTGACCGACGTTGTCAGTTTCAGGAATGTCGGAGTCCGGTATGAATCCGGGCCGGAAATCCTGCGCGACCTTAATTTTACGCTCGGTCGCGGCAGTTTTCATTTCCTGACCGGGGCATCGGGCGCGGGCAAGTCGACATTGATGCGACTTTTATTTTTGGCATTGCGCCAGACACGCGGCGAAATTTCGATCTTTGGACGCGATAATATCCGCATCCCGCGCGAAGAACTGCCGGCGATTCGCCGCAAGATCGGCGTGGTGTTTCAGGATTTCCGGCTGATCAATCATCTGACGACCTTCGAAAACGTCGCCCTGCCGCTGCGTGTTGCCGGTGTCGAAGACCTGCAGATTCGCAAAAACGTCACCGAACTTCTCGAATGGGTCGGGCTTGGCGATCACATCAACGCAGTGCCATCGCGCCTGTCCGGCGGGCAGCAACAGCGCGTTGCCATCGCACGCGCCGTCATTGGCCGCCCCGCCCTGCTTCTGGCCGATGAGCCGACCGGGAACGTCGATGATCGAATCGCCATGCGATTGCTCTATCTGTTTGAAGAGCTCAACAAACTCGGCACCACCGTTCTGATCGCAACCCACAACCGGCAACTTGTCCGGCGGTTTGGCCATACCCAATG
Source organism: Thalassospira sp. UBA4513 (assembly GCF_002388495.1). Classification (NCBI taxonomy): domain Bacteria; kingdom Pseudomonadati; phylum Pseudomonadota; class Alphaproteobacteria; order Rhodospirillales; family Thalassospiraceae; genus Thalassospira; species Thalassospira sp. UBA4513. Next base: position 409,493 of record NZ_DGMR01000039.1, on the reverse strand, counting down.
GCTGCTCGAAGGTGGTACCTTGCACGACGTCACCAACAGCGGCTGAAACCCGACACACCAAGTCCAAGCTTCGTAAACACGGGATCAACAGGACCAACACACGATCATGGCATTTCGCGCACCTCCATCGCACCTCCCTCTTGAAAGCGATTCGTCCTCGCGCTTTTTGCCGAGCATCGTCGCCCTGATGGTTGCGCTCCTGACCTTTTCTATCGTCGGGCTTGCTGCCCTGCATGACAGTGTCGGCCAATGGTCCGGCCAGATCGAAGGCAGCCTGTCGATCCAGGTCCCCCCGACCGAACTTGCCAACCGATCCCCCGCCGAACGTGAAGCCGCCCTGCAAGGCACGGTCGATAGCATCATCGAACAGGTTTCCACCCTGCCCGGCATCGCCCGGATCGAGGAACTCAGCCCCGATACCATGGCAGCCCTGCTTGAACCCTGGCTGGGCCCGGATGAAGTCATCAGCGAACTGCCCATTCCGCGCATTATCGAAGTCACCCCCGAAACCGGGTTTAACTTTGATGCGCTCGAAAGCCGCCTTGGCGTCATCGCGCCCGAAGCCGTGCTTGATGATCATCGCATCTGGATTGAACGCATTGCCGATGTCGCCTTTTCGGTTGAACTGGCATTGGCCCTTTTGATTGTTGTGCTGTTTGGTGCGACCATGCTCTCGGTGGTGTTTGCCACCAGATCAGGGCTTTCGATCCATCATCGCATCATTGAATTGCTGCATCTGATCGGGGCACAGGATGGATATATCGCCAGTCAGTTCGGCCGCCATAATCGACGCCTTGCCTTCTTTGGCGCACTGATCGGTCTTTTGATCGCGCTACCGGTTTCCGCCTTGATTGGTTGGCTTGGATTGCGCGCTGGCTGGCCGGTACCGTCACTGGTTCTTAGCCCGACCTTTGTTGGCCTGATCGTCGCCATTCCGTTTATTGTCGCATTGGTGGCGGGCATCACCGCCAACCGAACTGTGCTTCGTGTCCTACACCGGATGTTGTAACCCGCTCACGGTCTTCGTATAGTCGGTTGTTACCACTTCCCTTTTGGGATCATGGCCTTGGCCCTCTTTGTCCCCTTGAGGAGATCCGAATTCATGCCAGACCGCCGCTATTCAGGCACGCCTTCATGAACAAGCCCCCGCTGAGTGTGCAACATCGCCGCCGGTTCCGGCGGTTTCGTTTTTTGCTTTCCACACTGATTTTCTGCGCGCTGGTCTGGGCGGCGGGCTTCATCTGGTATGTCGATTACATCCCCAAAACGGTTGAAAACGCGACCCAACGCACCGACGCCATTGTCGTTCTGACCGGCGGCAGCGAACGCCTGTCCGAAGGCCGCCGGCTTCTGGTGCGCGGTCTTGCCGACAAACTGTTCATATCGGGTGTCTATCGCGGTGTTGAAGTCGACGAACTTCTGTCCGTCGGCAAATCCGATCCGCGCCTGATTGCTTGCTGTGTCGTTCTGGGCCATGTTGCTGAAAACACGCGCGGCAATGCGATTGAAACCGCTGTCTGGATGTATGAGGAAGGTTTCAAAAGCCTGCGCATCGTGACGGCCAATTACCACATGCCTCGATCCCTTCTGGAATTCAAAAGCCTGATGCCCGATGTTGAAATCGTCGCACATCCGGTCTTTCCCGATAACGTCAAGGTCGACAATTGGTGGCGCTTCCCCGGCAGCAGCGCCCTGATCGCCAGTGAATACAACAAATACGTCTTTGCCAGCCTGCGCAACGCGTTGCTCAACTGGTTGCCAAACGGTGACCGCGCCGCACTGCGCAGCCCCGGTGATCCTGCGAAGGATGCACCAGACCTTGATGACTATTCCGCCTCAAACGCGGCGCGCAAGGATGGCTGAACAATCGGCATTTTCTGATCGTCATATTGCTGTTACAAAACAGTGAATATTTAAGGTCAGGACCATGGCTGTAAGGAATTTGTCTGAATGATTACCCTGCGCGCGTTACTGTTTAACGTGTTGTTTTTCGGTGGAACGGCGCTTTTGTGCATTGTTCTGTTGCCGCTGATGCTGTTTGGGCGCAAGGCCAATCAGTTCGTCGGCCATGCCTGGTGTCGCCTCATTCAGTTCATGCTGCGCTACTCGGTGGGCATGCGCAAACGCTTCACCGGTCTGGAAAATCTGCCAGACGGTCCCTGCATCATTGTCGCCAAACATCAATCTGCTTGGGAAACCCTGACCTTCCATACGGTGGTTCCTGATCCTGCCTATATCCTGAAAAAGGAACTCACCCGTATTCCGCTCGTCGGGCAGTTCCTGATCCTGTCAGGCCAGATTGCCGTTGATCGGTCGGCGGGCAGTCAGGCCCTCAAAGACATGATCAAGGGTGCTGCCAAGGCGCTTGAGGAAAACCGTCAGGTGATCATTTTCCCCGAAGGCACACGTACCCCGCCGGGCTCAAATCGTCCTTATCACCCCGGGATTTTCGCGCTTTATAAGGCCTTCCCGGATACCAAGGTTATTCCGGTCGCCCTTAATTCCGGCATGTTCTGGGGCCGCGACAGCTTTATGAAATATGGCGGTCGGGTCACCATGGAATTCTTGCCGGCCATGGAACCGGGCCTTGATCGCAAGACCTTCATGAAGGAAATCAAGCACCGCATCGATACCCGCACGCGCGAGCTTGAGGCCGAGGCACAAACAGAATTCCGCCTGCCGACGCTCACCACCGATGATATCGAAGCCAAGGTGGACGACACTGACAGCGTGGATCAAAAAAGCGCGTCTTAACTCTGCCAATTGCAGATATTAAACCAACGACCGATGTGCAATTCGCACCTCGGCCTTTTTCATGGTGGACTGCATCCCGTTTCAAATCCGGCGCAACTTCAGCGACCAACCATCATCAATTTCTGGATGCGTGCCGACAGATATCGATAAAAGCGCGCAACGGTGCAGGGGCCGACCGGCTGGGATAATAAAGACGCGGACCCTCCATTTCCGGCCAACATTCAGGCAGAACAGGCACAAGGTTTCCAGCCGCGAAGTCTTCTTCCAGCCAGTTGCGGAAAGTATGGATGATCCCTACTCCCGCGTGGGCAAAACGAAGACC
>NZ_DGMR01000039.1:357036-406338 GCF_002388495.1 Thalassospira sp. UBA4513 | reverse complement strand
CAAAACGAAGACCCGTATCAACTGCAGCAACGCTTAGTACCAGAACATTGGATGGCTCCACCCGAACCGATCCTTGTGCGCTCATAATATCCCACGGTAATAGTGGGCCCCCATCAAGGCGATAGCGGATCGCATCATGATGTATCAAGTCTTCCGCTGTGTCAGGCATCCCGCGCGCTTCCAGATACGCCGGGGCCGCGGCCAACGCCATCTGCTGGCGACGCGGACCAATCGGAATAGAAATCATATCCTGTTCCAGAACGCTGCCATAACGAATCCCGGCGTCACAGCCCTCTGCAACGATATCGACAAGATCGCTCTCCACGACGATTTCAACCTCTACGGCTGGATGGCGCACACGATATTCGGCAATCAGCGCAGGAAGAATGTCGCGCATGACCGCACCGGGTACGTTCAGCTTCAACCGTCCCTGAACCTGACCACAGAGGGCCTTCACCTCGTTACAGGCCGCATCCAGTCCCGAAAGCAATGGATCGACACGATCCACAAGCACTTTGCCCGCATCGGTCAGATGCAGGCTGCGTGTCGTTCGGCGCAAAACAGGAATGCCCAATTGCTCCTCAATCCGCGAGACCGTCGTACTGACATTCGAGGCGGCCATACCAAGCCGTCGGCCAGCAGCACGAAAGCCACCTTCGCGCACAACCGCGACCAGGACAGTCAGATCATCCGCAGAAACACCGTTCTTCATAGAGAACAACCTGTTCAGAATTTACCCACTTAATTCGATAATCCAGAACAGTCATCCTGTCGACGACAAATCCAAGAAGCGTCCAGTGGCGCGCCAAGGTAATTGGAGATCAACCAATGTTCATCGTAACAGGGGCCTCGGGAAAACTCGGCAGCCTTATCGTCGAAGCGCTAAAGCGCCTCGTTCCAGCCCATCAAATCAGTTTGAGCGTCCGCAACCCCGAAAAGCTTCCTGAACGGCTAGCCGCGGGCGTTCGTGTCAGGCGGGGCGACTACAACGATGCCGACAGTCTTCGCCATGCTTGGGCGGGGGCCAAACGACTATTGCTGGTATCATCCAATGCCGGGGCAAGTGGCGACAATCCGCTCGATCAGCATGAAAAAGCAATTTCAGTGGCAAAGGAAATCGGCATCGAACGTGTGTTCTATACCAGTCAGGTATCAAGCAACCCACTCTCTCATTTCCCGCCGGGCCGTGATCACGCCGCGACTGAGGCGATGCTAGCGGACTCCGGCCTGGCATGGACTTCAATGCGCCACGGCTTTTACGCCGACAGTATTCTGAGCATGCATGAACATGGTTTTGCCACTGGCACGCTGACTGGCCCCGAGGATGGCAAGGTTGCCTGGGTAACCCACGAAGATCTGGCAGAGGCTGATGCACGGCTGCTAAGCGGGCATGAAACCATCGAAGGCATCACACCGCCCCTCACCGGAAATCACGCCCTTGACCTTGCAGATCTGGCACAGATGGCAAGCGCGGTCACAGGCAGAACCATCGAACGTCAGATTATCGGTGAAGATATGATGCTCGAAAGCCTGCACCGCGCAGGACTCTCAGGAAACGTGCTTGAAATCATTATCGGTTACTACCGTGCGGCCAAGGCTGGTGAATTCGAAACCGTCGACCCAACACTTAGTCGCATACTGGGGCGTGATCCGCGCCAGATACCCGATTTCCTTAGCGAAAAAATGCCGCGCACCTGATCCCACAAATGTTCGCATTCAGGTCGGCTTTGCCACCCGCCTTTTACGTGTCACAAGCCAGATACCCGACACGATCAAAACAATCCCCGCCAGATGATAAAGATGCAGCGCCTCACCCAGAAACGCGATGGCAAGGCCGCTTGAACAGACCGGGATCAGATACATGAACACCCCCGCCTTGGCCGGGCCGACCAACGACACACCCCTGTTCCAGAACATGTATCCCAGAAACGCCGGACCCGCCCCGATATAGAAAATCTTGAGCATATCGGGCCAAACCGGATCAAGGCTGGTAAAGAACGGCTTTCCATCGACCACCAGCGCCCAGATATAAAGCGGCGTTAAGAAACACAAACCGATCAGGGCCGATACAAATACAAGGCTTAGCGGATGCACACCCTTGGGCGCGCGTTTCAAAAACATCGAATAGGCCGCCCAGACCATGGCCGACATCATCGCCAGCACATCGCCCAGAACAAAATCCATTCTGGCAAAGACTGACGGGTCGCCCTTGGCGATAATCGTCGCGGTTCCGGCCCCGGCCACCAGCACGCCCAGCCATTGGCCAAGTCGTGGTTTGTCTGCCGTCAAAAGGGCTGCAAACAACAACACCCAGATCGGTGTCGTCGCGTTCAGAAGGCCGGTATTGACCGCCGTGGTGTTATAGGCCGCCAGATAAATCACCACCGAAAACAGGAACACACCGGTAAAGCCGATCAGGAACATCGACAATTTGTGGTCCGCCATGATTTTCAGATCGCGACGCAGATATTTAAAGCAGAACGGCAACAGCAAACAGATCGCAACGATCCAGCGCCAGAATGAAAGTGCCTCGAACGGGACCGTTTCATTGATGCCGCGCGCCACCACGTGGTTTGACCCCCACATCAACGAACAGGCCACCAACATCAGATAGGCCATCGTCAGTGGCGTCTGCGACCCGCTCTGGGTGGCAGAAACAGTCGTTCCGTTTGACTGGCTCATCAGATTCCCGCCCCCATATTGATCTCGCCATATTCGCGCCGCACCAGATCCATCAGATCGTGCAGGGGCGGATCAATGATGCCCATTTCATCAAGATGGCGCACCGTGTTTTCCAGATATTCAAGGTTCGGCCCGACATTGCCATGGGCCGCAACAATGATTTCAACCGCGGTGCGGACCGGCAGGTTACCGGCATATTGTTCATGTGTCGGATCGGCGACATAGGTGTGCGCAATCACCGTGCGCCCGTCTGCAAGCTCAACCTCGACATCGGCGGGGATATAGGTGTTGGTCACAAGTTCGCGCTCATCAAGATAGGCCTTCACCTTTGACCAGTTTTCCTCAGCAATGAGAAACGCGTTGCCAACACATTCCCCGCCCTTGTTCAGGCCAAGAACCAGCCCCGGATTTTCCGGCGTGCCGCGATAATGATGGGAATAGATACAAAACGACCGGTGATAGCCGGGCAGCAACGCACGTGCGCACTCGACAAATTCAAAGCCCGGCCGCCACAACAGCGACCCGTATCCAAACACCCATTTTTCGCGCGCGTCGCTCACGCATTCCTCCGCTAACTAGCTTTCTGATCTCTTAGAATTACGCGAAACTAACGCTTCATGATCACCAATGCCACCCCAAGGGCGGCAATTGCAAACCCGGCGAAGCCAAGCACGCCAAGTTGCTCGTCAAACAGAAGCCACGCAAAGAACGCGGCTGTCGGCGGCACAAGGTAGAACATGCTGGCCACACGTGTGGCTTCGCCCTGCTTGATCAGAACCATCAACAGCATGATCGCCCCGATGGATAAAACCAGCACCAGCCACGCCATCGCCAGAATGAAGTCCATGCTCCATTCAACATGCAGCGGCTCCTTGAACAGCGCGACAACGCCGACAAACACACTGGCAGCAACATATTGAACGACTGTGCCGCTCATCAGTTCCATGCCCGTGCAAAAACGTTTCTGATAAAGGGTGCCCGCAGTCATGCCAAACAGCGCAAAAACCGCAAGCCCGATGCCAAACGGCGTAATGCCAACACCATCGCCAATCTTGGGCAGCAAAACCAGCGCCACCCCGATCAGACCCAGGATCAACCCGCCCCATTGGCGCATCGAAACCCGTTCGCCCAAAATGGAACCCACGACCGATGCGGTCACAACCGGCTGCAAACCAACGATCAATGCGGCAAGCCCGGCGGGCAACCCGGTATCAATCGCCCAGAACACCCCGCCCAGATAAACACCATGCACCAGCACCCCGGTGGTGCCGATATGGGCGGCCTCACGCCAGGTTTTTGGCCATTTCGCGCCCATCAGGAAGATCACCGGGATCATCAGGATCAGGACGATGACAAATCGGACAAAAAGGAAAACGAACGGATCTGCATAGGGCAGGCCAAACTTGGCACCCACAAAGCCCGTGCTCCACAGGAACACGAACACAAATGGCATGATCCGGGCGAACGCCGGATGATTGGTGGCAGACATTTCATTCCCCTAAGGTCGGTCCGTAAAGCTTGGTGGGGCTGCTTGGTGGACCGCACAGGATGACCGACAGAATGCCGGTCACTCCCAAATTACTCAGCAGGCTTTTTCTTGCTCTTTTCGTCGCTTTTTCGGTCTTCGCCTTCGGCCGAGAAATTGGCGAAATACTGACCGGCATCAACAATGCCGCGGCGAATTTCACGGGTGCGCGAAAACAGCTCAAACAGCTTGTCGCCCTCGCCCCAGCGAATGGCGCGTTGCAAGGCCATCAGGTCTTCCTGAAAACGTCCCAGCACATCAAGCACCGCTTCACGGTTATTCAGGAACACATCCCGCCACATGGTCGGATCAGACGCAGCAATACGGGTAAAGTCACGGAAACCGGTTGCGGAAAACTTGATCACTTCCTGACGCAGCGCATCTTCAAGATCGGTTGCCGTTCCGACAATCGTGTAGGCAATCAGGTGCGGCAGATGCGATGTAATGCCAAGGATACGGTCATGATGATCGGCATCCATGCATTCAACATACATCCCGCAGGCTTCCCAAAGGGCTTTGACCTTGGCAATCGCAGCTTCGTTTTCGCCCGGGATCGGGGTCAGGATGCACCAGCGTTCCTCAAACAGTTCCGGAAAACCGGAATCCGGGCCGGAATGTTCGGTCCCGGCCAACGGGTGACCGGGCACGAAATGCACACCCTCATCCAGATGCGGGGCAATATCGCGGATGACCGATTGTTTGACCGAACCAACGTCGGAAACAATCGCACCTTTTTTCAATGCACCAGTCAATTGTGCCCCAATGGCTTCATTGGCACCGACCGGAGCACACACCATAACCAAATCCGCATCGCCAACCGCCTGCTTGATGTCGCAATAGGCCTCATCGGCAATGCCAAGTTCAAGTACCCGGTCACGGGTCGCTTCTGATCGGACCGCGCAGGTGATTTTGTTGGCAAGGCCGTCACGCTTGATGCGACGGGCCATTGACGAGCCGATCAGGCCCATGCCGATAAAGGCGACAGTTTCAAACAGCGGTTGGGATGCAGTATTGGTCATTTTATGCGTTCACAAAGTCTTTGATGGTCTGCAGGCAGATTTCCATTTCTTCCTTCGTACCGATGGAAATACGAAGCATCTGCGGCAGGCCATAGGCACCGATTTTGCGCGGGATCACGCCACGGGCCATCATGAAATCATTGGCAGCATCGGCGTTCTTGCCTTCTTCTGCCGGGAATTCAACGAGAACGAAGTTGCCATAGCTCGGATGTGCCTTAAGGCCCGAAATCGCGTTCACCTCGTCGCGGAACCACGAAAGCGTTTCCGCATTGTGGCGCACGCATTCATTGACGAAATCATCGTCATCAAGGGCGGCGGCACCGGCTTCCTGGGTCGGCAGCGGCACGTTGAACGGGTTGCGCAGGCGTTGCAGCACATCGGCAATCGCCGGCGGCGCATAGCACCAACCCAGACGAATACCACCAAGACCATAGATCTTGGAAAATGTGCGGGTCATCACGGTGTTGTTGCCTGCTTTCACAAGCTCCTCACCGGCCGAATAATCTTCCTGACCGGTCATGAACTCGGCATAGGCCGCATCAACCACCAGAACGATGTCTTCACGCAGGCCATCGCGCAGGCGCTTCATTTCGGCATCCGAAATATAGGTGCCGGTCGGGTTGTTCGGGTTGGCAACAAACACGATCTTTGTTTTGTCCGTCACCGCCGCCAACAGTGCATCAACATCGGTCGTCATGTTGGTTTCAGGCGCGGTTACCGGCGTTGCACCAACGCCCATGGTCGCAATCGGATACATCAAAAAGCCGTGCTGCGAATACAGCACTTCATCACCCGGACCGGCATAGGCGCGGATCAACAGGGTCAGAAGTTCATCAGAACCGTTACCGCAAATAAGCTGATCAAATTCCAGACCGTATTTTTCGGCCAGCTTGTGACGCAGAACGTCGCAACCGCCATCCGGATAACGATGCAAACGGGTTGCCGTGTTACGCAGGGCTTCCATGGCCTTGGGGCTCGGGCCGAGTGCGCCTTCGTTCGAAGACAATTTGATCACGCGCTGAGCACTGTCAGCACTGGATTTACCGCCTTTGTACGGCGCGATATCGAGAATTCCGGGGCGTGGGGTGGGCGCAGACATCAGGTATATTCTCCCTGGGGAAATTGCAGCCAGTCGCGGCTGCCAAGCATGTTTAACTCAGTGCGTCTTCGGCAAGCGGCACGGCATAGGCCCCAACAACCCGCAAACTTTCGGGGCGAAGGCCTTGCGCGTCCAGTGTGCTCTGAAACGCATTGGTGCGATTACAAAAGAATCCCGGCACATCAACAAGCACAAAACGCCGATCCGTCGCCTCATCGTCAGAAAAGCCAAGGATTACCGATCCGTCGATGCCATCCGCAATTTTTTTGCGCACGGTATCCATCGAAATCTCTTTGGACAGGCTGACCACAAACAGAGTCCGGTCATCGCCACTGTCTTCAAGTTCAATCGCGGCCAGAACGAAACCTTCGGTATCTTCGCCGCGTCCAACCGGGCGACCGCCAAAGGGCAGTTTTGAAACCACCCGCACCGGGCTTTGTTCGCTCAGATGGACCCACCATGGCTGGGCCTCGCCCAGTTGCGGTTTGGGAAACACACCAACCGCCGCCCGACCGTCTTCAACGGCGTTGAACGCTTCGCGCGGGGTATCAAATTCAATGATTTCGTTAAGGCACCCGAAATTCAGGCGTGCCAGTTCCCAGCAATCCAACCCGTCAGCATTGCGGCCAAGTGCCACCGTATACGGCGCTTCAAGGCGGGTTCCGGCTGCGATCATTTCGCGCCAGATCTGGATCAGGGCGGTTTTGGGAAAGGCCCCTTCATGACGTTCAACAAGCGTGCGCATGATGCGGGCTTCACGGGCCGGGCGATAGGGCACCTTGACCTTGCCACCCGCCGCGATCATCCGGTCCTTGTAGGCCCCGACGGCCTGCACAACCTTTGTCCGGCGAATGATCAGCGACTGCAAAGCCTGATCGATCTCGTCGATCTCTCCGCGCAGCTCATTCAGGTCAAGATTTGCCAAATTTTTATCGTCAGACGCCATAATCTACTCTTCTTTTGAACGGCGCACAGTATTAGGACAGGGCCGCAGAAATGCAAAGAAAAGATTGACTAACCCCGGCTCTGCTTCATAGCTAGGGTCAGGACTCATTAATTTGGTTTCAATGGTTCATCGGATTTGTGCGGATACGCGAAGCAAAGCCGCAGGAAGATATGTATCTTTCAAGGCTTTGCGACAAAGTAGGCCGTGCAAATCCGATGAATCCGAAGGACAGACGTTATATTTGCAAACTCCGGCGTCAAATCCCTTGCGCGGGGAGCCACCCCGCTCTACGGCATTTTCCTTGGATTTCACAAATATAACGTCTGCCATTGATATCAAATTAATGGGTCCTGACCCTAGAGAACTAATTTCCGTAAAACCGACGATGAAAGCATGGCGCGTTGTCGGTTTGCCCACGGAAACAACGAATAACCAAGGAAACCGCAATTCATGTCCACCGCGACCAACACGGAAAAGCGCCCCCCGCTTCCAGGCCACCACATGGTGCTTGGCGAAACGGAAAAGCTGCGCCTTGATAGCGGTGTGGAATTCGGTCCGTTTACCCTGGCCTATCAGACCTACGGCGAACTCAATGCCGACAAATCCAACGCGATTCTGGTCTGTCATGCCCTGACCGGGGATCAATATGTTGCCGATGATGTGCATCCGATCACCGGCAAGGAAGGCTGGTGGTCCGAAATCGTCGGCCCCGGCAAGATCATTGATACCAACAAGTATTTCGTCATCTGCAGCAACGTGATCGGCGGCTGCCTTGGCAGTACCGGGCCCAAGGAAATCAATCCGGCGACCGGCAAGCCGTGGGGTCTTGATTTCCCGGTGATCACCATTGCCGACATGGTGCGTGCGCAAACCATGCTGATTGACGCGCTTGGCATCGACATGCTGTTTGCCGTCATTGGCGGATCGATGGGCGGCATGCAGGTTCTGGAATGGTGCAAAAGCTATCCCGAACGGGTTTATGCCGCCGCCCCGATTGCGACCTCGTTCCGTCATTCGGCGCAAAATATCGCCTTCCATGAAGTCGGGCGTCAGGCCGTCATGGCCGATCCGGACTGGTGCGGGGGCAATTACCTGCTGGAAGGCAAGAAACCGTCACGCGGATTGGCTGTCGCGCGCATGACCGCGCACATCACCTATCTGTCGCAACCGGCCCTGCACCGCAAATTCGGGCGCAAGCTGCAAAACCGTGGTGCAATCACCTATAGCTTCGATCAGGATTTCCAGGTCGAAAGTTACCTGCGCCATCAGGGCAAAAGCTTTGTCGACCGGTTTGATGCCAACAGCTATCTCTATATCACCCGCGCGATGGATTATTTCGATCTGTCGCTTGAATATGACGGGCGACTGGCCGAGGCATTTCAGGGCTGCAAAACCCGGTTCTGCGTCATTTCGTTTTCCAGCGACTGGTGCTTTACCACCGCCGAAAGCCGGATTGTCGCCCATGCGCTCAATGCCGCGTCGTGCAATGTCAGCTGCGTCGAGATCGAAAGCGACAAGGGCCATGATGCGTTCCTGCTTGATGAACCCGATTTCCACATGGTGCTGAGTGGCTTCATCGAAGGTGCCGCCGAAGGCCGGGGGCTGAAATAATCATGAATGAGACTTTGAACCCAAACAGCGCAGCCAACGTTGCGCACAGCGACCGCATCCGTGTCGACCTGCAACTGATTGCCGACATGATCGAGCCGGGCACGCGCGTGCTTGATATCGGCTGTGGTGACGGCGAACTTCTGGGGTATCTCACACGCACCAAAAAGGTTGATGGCCGTGGGCTTGAGCTGTCCAACGAAGGGGTGCGCAACTGTGTTGCACAGGGACTTCCGGTGATGCAGGGTGATGCGGATCGCGATCTTCGCGATTACCCGGACGGGGCGTTTGATTACGCCATCCTCAGCCAGACCTTGCAGGCAACCCAGCGCCCGAAAGAGGTGCTGTCGGAATTGCTGCGCATTGGCACCAAGGCGATTGTGTCATTTCCGAATTTCGGCCATTGGCGCGCACGGTTTGATCTGATGTTCCGGGGCCGTATGCCGCAGAACCCCAACCTTCCGATCATGTGGTACGAAACGCCAAACATCCATTTCTGCACGGTTTTGGACTTCGTTGCGCTGTGTAAAGAAATGGATTTGACGATCGAACGGTCGATGGTTTTGAATGAAGCGGGATCGAAGCTCAGCCTCGGCAGCCAGACCCGGTTTTCCAACTTTTTGGGCAACCAGGCACTTTTCATGTTAAGCAAATAATCAGATCGATTATTCGTTTTCACTGAACAATCGCCCCTGCCCGATCACAAACTGATCGTGTCCCCGTCTGAAATCTGATGCCCGATCGGGCAAAATCATCAGACGGGGCCGATATGACCATTTCAATCCTCATACAATTTGTTCGCCGCAGTTTTCTGATCGGCGCGATCACCCTGCTTGCGGCCTGTTCGCAGAAGGCCGAGACGCTGAAACTTTCGGCCACCCAGTTTGGCAGCGCGACCGAGCAGGCGTTCGATCACTATGACGCGGCCTATAGCACGCAATTTGCCCCCTTCCCGAAATCCGACACGGCAAAGCGCAGCGCGTTTGTCAGCAACATCAGCGATTTCACCGGCACGATCACACCGGCCAATATCGATACCTTGCTTGATCCCGATGCGGTGAAAATCGACCCAAACGTCGCGCGTCAGTGGCAGGATACGCTGAAGGGTCTGCGCAGCCAGTATCAGCAGTTCGTTGCGATCTTCGATAATATCGAAGCCGGATCGGCATTGGGTGCGTCGGCGGTCACAGAATCGGGTGCGATCCTGGAAAAACTGCGCGCACAGCTTGCCACCATCAGCGATGAGTTCGCGCGCACCCCGCCGCAATTCCTGACCCGGCGCAGCACCCTGATTGCCGAACTGAACCTGATCCGCACCAAGGATCATAACAATCCCGAGGCCGAAAGCCTGTTGATCGAGGCCTGGTGGCCGCAATGGAACAGCCTGATCGCGGCCGAACGCGCGATGCAGACCGATACTCTGCGCGCCTTTGTGACGGCCTCAACCCTTGGCAACAGGTTGCAGGGACAGATCGATAACTATGCCAAGCTTGATGTCGGATCACTGATTACCGCGGTCGAAGACGGCATCAAACTTTCGAGCCAGATCGGCAAGCTGAGCCCAGCCGAACTGGTCACCCAAGGCACCGGCCTGCTTGAAACCGCAACCAACTAGAAAAGAGGGAGATTTCACAATGAGCCAGACACTCGGTGCCCTGATTGCCGATGCACAGGAAGCCTATGCGACCGCAGCGGTGACCTATCAGGGGGCGACGATTGATCAGAAGGTCAAATCCAAACCGGCCCTTGATAAGGCCGCCAGCCAACTGGTCGCCCTTCAGGCCAAGCAGCTTGATGAAGCCAAGGAAGTCGACGCCGAAGACGAAGCGGCGATGAAGCAATTGCGCCAGCAGGTCAACAATGCCGCGACCCTGCAAACCGGGCTGATGACCCTGGTTGCGGTGCTGACGAAATTTATCTGACGGGCCGCATTCAGGCGGTTATTTCCGCCATCATTTCCAGCGGTCGGCATCGGCATCATCGGATGCCTTTGCCGTCACCCACTTGTCACCACCATCCGGGGTTTCTTCGCGTTTCCAGAACGGCGCACGGGTTTTGAGGAAATCCATGATGAAGTCGCAGGCCTCAAACGCGGCACGACGATGGGCCGAAAGCACAATCACCATAACGATGCGTTCACCGGGCAACATGCGGCCAAAGCGATGAATGATGCGAATATCATCAAGCGGCCAGCGATTGGTGGCCTCGTCGGAGATCTTTTCCAATTCGCGTTCGGTCATGCCCGGATAGTGATCAAGGGTCAGGGCCGAAACATTTTCGCCGCCATGAATATCGCGCACCAGCCCGACAAAACTGACCGCAGCCCCGATATCGGTGCGACCATCGGTCAGGGCCGCAAGTTCGGCGCCCGGGTCAAAATCATGTTGCTGAACAGAAACGCGTGACATGGTCGCCGTCCCGTTAATCAATCGAGGTGTTTAAGACCGGTCCGCAGATAGATATAGCCGGTCTGAACCGTAACGATCCCGGCAATCCACAGCAGGATATCGCCAATCAGGATCGAGGGGATCAGATCGGGCGACGCATCGCCGACCAGAAGGAACCCGATGGCGAGAATCTGGGCCGTGGTTTTCCATTTGGCAAGGACGGTGACCGGCAAGGGCACTTTGATCTCGGCCAGATGTTCGCGCAGGCCCGACACCATGATTTCGCGGCACATGATGATCACCGCGGGCAATACCGCCAAACCAGAAATGCGTTCAAAGGCCACCATCATCATCAATGCGGCAGCCACCAGAAGCTTGTCGGCAATCGGATCAAGGAACCGACCAAGTGGGGAGACCACATTCATCGAGCGCGCCAGATAGCCGTCAAAGAAATCGGTCACCCCGGCAAAGGCAAACAGCGCAAAGCCGATCCAGTTCCCGACAGGACCATTGATGTAAAACGACGCGATCAGCGCCGGGATTACGAATATGCGCGACATGGTCAGCAGATTGGGAATCTGGTTCTTCATAAACGGGGCCTGTTTGACGGATTTTACGGCAATAACATCAAGGCCCTGATGCGCAATCGCCCAAGGCCGCGCAATTATTAAAGACTTGAAGCACATACCACAAGGGCCGTGTTGATGACGGATTAGCGTCACAACACGGCCCGTGCGATTTATCATCTCATCGCGTCTGCGCGATTATTCTGCCGCGGCCCCTGCCTCGGCCGGATGGGTGGACTTGCCGCGTCCGATGCTGAGCGCCTGGTAGAGGATGATGGCAGCAAGGGTCGCGGTGCCGATCCCGCCCATGGCGAAACCACCGAAATTGACCGTGAAGTCACCCGCACCAAAGATCAGCGTGATGCCCACCGTAAACAGGTTGCGCGGATCAGAGAAATCAACGCGGTTATCGACCCACAAACGGATCATGGCCGCCGCAATCAGGCCAAAGACCGCAACGCCAAGCCCGCCCAGAACCGGGCCCGGAATGGTGTGCAGCAATGCGCCGAATTTCGGCGAGAAACCCAGCAGGATGGCAATCACCGCCGCAATGACAAAGATCAGGGTCGAAAACACGCGGGTTACAGCCATAACACCCATATTTTCAACATAGGTGGTCACCCCGGTACCGCCGCCCGATCCGGCCAGCATGGTTGCCAGACCATCGCCGACAAAACCACGGCCGATATAACGATCCATGTTCTGTTTGGTCATGCCGCCAATCGCCTTGATATGGCCGAGGTTTTCGGCCACCAGAATGAAGGCCACCGGCGCGATCAGGAACATGGCAGAACTTTCAAAGCGCGGTGCGACAAAGGACGGCATGCCAAACCACGCGGCCTCGGAAAGTTCGGTAAAATCAATCGCCGGCATCAGGCCAAAGCCGTTGCCCAAAACCAGCACCAGCACATAACCCGCCAGGATCCCGACCAGAATGGAAATCCGGCGCAGCGCAATCGGCGCATAGACCGAGACAAAGGCCACCGACAGCAGGGTCAGAAGGGCGACCAGCATATGCATGTTGTCACCCGTGATGCCATTGATCCCGACCGGGGCGAGGTTCAGGCCAATCGCCGCACCAACCGCACCCGTCACCGCCGGCGGCATGAGTTTTTCGACCCAGCCGGTGCCGGTTGCCATGACGATCAAGCCAATCACGACATAAAGCGCGCCAGCAGCAATAATCCCGCCAAGCGCCCCGCCAATATCGGGGTTTGGTCCCGATCCGGCATAACCGGTGGCGGCAATGACGACCGCGATAAAGGCAAAGGACGAGCCCAGATAACTCGGCACACGGCCCGCCGTGCAAATAAAGAAGATCAGGGTACCGATCCCGGAAAACAGGATCGCCAGATTGGGGTCAAACCCCATCAGAAGCGGGCCAAGGATGGTCGCACCCGACATGGCAACAAGATGCTGCAAGCCCATCGGGAACATCCCGCCCCAAGGCAGACGTTGATCAGGCATGACTGTGGAAGACCGGGTCACAGACCAGGAAGGAAAATATCGCATGTATGGCAAGCCGATTATTTATGGACGTTTCGCGCGAGAATGCCCCGCCGGGCAGCAGGGCGTACCGGGTATCGCGCCACGGGCGGCAAAAAGCAAGATGCCATTCGATGCTTTTTTAGTCGTTGCTGTGGAAATGATCGTAAATCTTGCGCGCCAAGGCGGCGCTGATGCCATCGACGGCTTCGAGATCCGATAGCCCGGCGTCGGCCACCCCACGGGCGGAGCCAAAATGGTGGAGCAATGCCTTTTTACGCGCACCGCCGACACCGGGGACTGAGTCGAGCACGCTTTTGCCCATCTGTTTGCCGCGTTTGGCGCGGTGCGTGCCAATCGCCCAGCGGTGGGCCTCGTCGCGCAGACGCTGAATGAAATAGAGCACCGGGTCTTTCATATCGAGGCGTACCGGGGCCTTGCCGGGGATGTGCAGGACTTCCTTGCCGGCATTACGATCGACACCCTTGGCGACACCGACCAGCATGACGTCCTCGATCCCGAGGTCTTCGAGAACTTCACGTGCCACGCCAAGCTGACCCAAGCCACCATCAATCAGGCAGAGGTCCGGCCAAGTGCCGTTTTCGCGGTCCGGGTCTTCTTTTTGGGCCCGGGCGAACCGGCGCGTTAAGACTTCGCGCATCATGGCAAAGTCATCGCCGGGGGCGATATCGCCCTTGATGTTGAATTTGCGATAGGCGTTTTTCATGAAGCCTTCGGGCCCGGCGACAATCATGCCGCCGACCATGTTGGTCCCCTGGGTGTGGGAGTTATCGTAAACCTCGATCCGTTCCGGCGTGCTTTCGAGATCAAGCTTGTCAGCAAGGTCTTCGAGCAATTTGCGCTGTGTCGCACTTTCGGCCAGACGGCGTCCCAAGGCATCCTTGGCGTTGGTCAGGGCATGTTCGACCAGTTTGCGTTTGCCGCCGCGCTTGGGCACGAGCAATTCGATCTTGCGGTCGTTATTGATGCCAAGCGCGTTTTCGACCAGTTCCTGGCCTTCGATTTCGTGTGACAGAAATATCTGTTTGGGGGCCGGTTTATCGGCATAGAACTGCCCGACAAAGGCCGAGAGGATTTCCGGGATTTCGGCCGATTGTTCATGGCGCGGGAAATAGGACCGGTTGCCATAGTTCGAGCCCGAGCGGAAGAAGAACACCTGCACACAGCTTTGTCCGCCTTCCTGATGGAGGGCGATGACATCGGCCTCCTCGACGCCTTCGAGGTTGATGTCCTGATGCGAGCGGATCTGGCTGAGCGCGCGGATGCGGTCGCGATACATCGCGGCCTGTTCGAATTCCATCTTTTCAGACGCGTCCATCATGTCAGCTTCGAGTTGCTTGAGGATTTTCTGGCTGCGCCCGGTCAGGAAGTCGCGGCAGATATCAACAAGCTCGTCATATTCCGGTTTGGAAATGCGATCGACACAGGGGGCGGCACAGCGTTTGATTTGATAGAGCAAACAGGGGCGCGAGCGGTTGGAAAACACCCCGTCGGTGCAAGAGCGCAGCAAAAAGGCCCGTTGCAAATGGTTGATGGTGTTATTGACCGCCCAGGCCGAGGCAAACGGGCCAAAGCAACTGCCATCCTTGGCGCGTGCGCCACGATGTTTGACGATGCGCGGATAGTCGTGATCCTCGGTGATCAGGATATAGGGGAAGCTTTTGTCATCGCGCAGCAGGATGTTGTAGCGCGGTTTGAGCTTTTTGATCAGGTTGGATTCAAGAAGGAGCGCCTCGGCCTCGGTATGGGTGGTGATGATTTCCATCCGCACCGTCTGGGCCACCATGCGGGCAATGCGGATCGGCAATTGCATGATGCGGGTATAGGCGACCACGCGTTTCTTGAGGTTCTTGGCCTTGCCGACGTAAAGCACGCGTTCCTTGTCATCGATCATGCGATAGACACCCGCCGAGCCCGGCATGGTTTTCAGCGCATTTTTGATCGCCTCCACCCCGCGTGCTGCCCCGCCGTCGATTTTATCACCATCAAGCGACAAACCGATTTCCCGTTTCGGGGCATCATCCCCGGTCGGGTTTTCGGGGGAAACAGGTGGCTTCATCAAGGCACTCCGAGATCACAAGTCTTTGTTGAGGTTAAAGCGCAGAGCAACAGAGTCTAAAATACATTCAAAGTTGTGACAGCCGTCACTGGCAAACGCGAATTGAAACATAGCTGAAAAGATTAACATCGCAACCGCGCCGAGGGGAATCGCCATGCCAAAAAAGATGTCCACCAAGACTGTGGATAACTATGTGGGTAATCGGGGGGTGACTTCCTGCACCCCTTGAGAGTCTTAACGTTCTATGAAGTGCACAATTATTGAGCAAAACAGTTAAGTTATTGATTTTAAACAATAAAAATACTGTCAACGTGAAATCATTCGGTAATAGAGTCGTAAAAAATGAATATTTTCCTTTGAATCATATTCGCCAGATGCTTGTGAATAAGCGCCACAGCGATTCGCGCCAGAGGAATCACAGAGTCCCTTGGATTGGCCGTCTGGAAAAGTAAATTTTTTCGGGAAATCGCGTATCGATCAGCGCGCGATATTGTGGCGTTCGATTTCCACACCAACCGCAGCTGCGTCTTCAAAAACGTCGAGCTTTTCAACCCTGACGATCACCTTGCGGACCCGCGGATCGGCAAGACACATGTCGGCGAGTTTTTCCCCAAGGGTTTCCACAAGGTTGGTGTGACCATCCTGGCAGATGCGACGCGTGCCGACGACCAGATCCTCGTAGCTTAGCACGGTGGTGATATCATCATTCTGGACACCGTCGCCTTCGAGCACGGCAAGGTCGAGATTGATGCGCACGCGTTGCGGGGCTTCTTTTTCGTGTTCGTAAACACCGATGGAGGTGTGAATGATCATGTCACGCACAAAGACACGGCGCAGGTTGCCTGCACGATCTGCATGGGGCACATCGGCAAATGGCAATGTCGTAATTTTGGCATCCTGTTTAAGGCCTGCGGTCATATTCCGGTCTTCCTTGTGCTGCTTTGTTGCGGGTGCCTTAAAAATCACCACGCAATTCCGGCCCGATGTCTGGCAGCGATTTAACGATCACTGCCGGGCATCATTCGTTGGGCGCATCTTCTTCGCCACTGGGCGCCCAATCGAGGTGCTGCCCGCCGTCAAGCGCTAACATTTGCCCGGTGATGGCCGGCGCGGCAAGGAAAAATCGAACCGCGTCGCAAATCTCTTGCGGGTTTGTCCCTATTTTCAGGGGTGTTTTTTCGCACTGCGCGTCGAAATCTTCCTGTGTTTGTCGGCTACTAGGCAGTGCCGGCCCCGGCCCGATGGCATTGACGCGAATTTTTGGTGCAAGGGCCAGTGCCAGCGTCTGGGTCAGGGTCCAAAGCCCGGCTTTGGACAGGGTATAGGTCATGAAATGCGGGGTCAGGTTCCAGACACGCTGATCAATCAGGTTGAGGATCATACCCTGACAGTTATCTGGCAGATGCTTTGCAAATTGCTGCGAGAGGATAAACGGCGCGCGCAAATTGGTTTCCATATGCAAATCCCAGCTTTCGCGGGTTGCGGTTTGCACATCATCAAATTCAAAGGTCGAGGCGTTATTGATCAGAACCCCGATCGAGCCAAGTTGCCTGGTTGCGTCGGCGACCAATTGATGGGTTGCATCTTCGTTGGTCAGATCGGCCGAAACAACGCAGGCCTTTCGGCCAAGGTCGCGGACCTCGTCGGCGACAGCTTCGGCGTCTTGTTTGGAGCTGTTGCAATGAAGGGCGATGTCATAGCCGTTGCGCGCCAGATCCAGGGTCAATGCACGACCGATGCGTTTTGCCGCACCGGTGATCAGAACGGATTTCGGGAATTGACCTGTCATTGTTGCCTCGATCCTTCGCAAAGTGTGCGGACCGTCATGAGACGGCGCGCGAACTGATTGAACTGTCTATGCTACGACAAGTTGGAAGACATAGACCAGATAGGCAATCACGAATGCAATGCCGGTGATGCGCGAAATCTTACGCATGGCATAGGCAACACCGAGCAAGCCCACGGTTACCGCCAGCATGATCCAGATGTCGGAATTCATGATCTGTTCAGGCACCGGGATCGGTGCGATCAGCGACACACCACCAATGATCACAAGCAGGTTCAGAAGGTTCGAGCCAAACACATTGCCCAGTGCCACATCGGAATGCCCGCGGAAGGCGGCAACCACCGATGCGGCAAGTTCCGGCAGTGACGTGCCAAAGGCAACAAGGGTCAGGCCAATGACGGCTTCGGATACGCCAAACTGACGGGCGACCGAGACCCCGCCTTCAACCAGCCATTCCGCACCAAACATCAGCGCCACAATCCCGACGACAGTCGCGATGATCGGCCTGGTCCAGCCTTTGGGCTTTTCGCCGACTTCGTCGACTTCTTCTTCATGCAGGTGGCTGGCTTCGCTTGGTGAATTTTTGTCGTGCTGATAGGTGAAGTACCAGATGGCCGCCAACACACAAAGCATCACCGCCCCGGCCCAGCGTTCGATCACGCCAAACATGCAAAAGGCAATAAACAGGACCGTGCCCAGCAACATGGTGCCGCCATCACGCACCACGGTGACCCGCGAGGCCGCCACGGGTTTGAGCAAGGCAACGGCACCCAAAATAAGCAGGATATTGGCAATGTTGGAGCCAACAACGTTGCCCATCGCGATATCGGCCGTGCCCTTAAGCGATGCATTGAGCGAGACGACAAATTCCGGTGCTGACGTTCCGGCGGCGACAATCGTCAGACCGACGATCACCTTGGAAACGCCCAGCAAAAGTGCAAGACCAACCGCCCCCCTTACGATGAATTCACCACCTGCTGTCAGCAATACAAGGCCCGCGATGATCTGAAGATAGGGGATAAGCTGTTCCAAAATATCTGCTCGTTTCAAAAGCGATTAAACTGGCCCGGTGTCAGGCCCGCGGAAGATGGCATTTGGCAGCGCGAATGGCAAGTCATCAGGCGGTGACAATCGCCACAGCCCTTAATAGCCCGATTGGGTCGTGAATTTCGCAAATGCCACAAATTTACCCACGACTGGCAGGGTTATTTTCGTTATCGTTGTAATCTCGTTATTTTCAGGCATTTAGGTCCTGATACCCATTGATTATTTGACCGCCTTCCGGAACGAATTTCGCCATGCATCACAGCGTCCTGTTTGAGCTGTTTCTTATTCTGACTGCCGCAATCATTGCGGTGCCGATTGCGCACAAGCTGCGTGCGAATTCGATCATCGGCTTTCTGATTGGCGGGTTCTTTATCGGGCCGTTCGGCTTTGGCCTGATTTCCGAACGCGAAGACATTTCCACCGTTGCCGAACTGGGCGTGGTTTTCCTGCTGTTCATGATCGGGCTGGAGCTTTCGCGGGATCGTTTGCGGGTGATTGGCGGGCGGTTTGCCGGTCTGGGCGTTTTGCAAATTCTGGTGTCGATGGCAGCCCTTCTGGGGCTTCTGGTTGTCATGGAATTCCCGCTGCCGACGGCCCTGGTGATTGCAGGGGCCCTTGCGCTTTCATCGACCGCGATCATCCTCAAACAGCTTTCCGATGACAAGCAGCTTAATACCCGGTTTGGCCGTGCGGCCCTTGCCATTTTGTTATTGCAGGACGTGGCGGTTGGTCCGTTCCTGATCATGGTGCAGGCGGCAGGTGATGCCGGCACGGAAACCAGCCCGTGGATGAGCATCCTGCTTGGTTTCGGGTCGGTCGCGTTGCTGTTACTCGTCGGGCGGTATGTGTTGCCGCGTCTGTTTCGCTATATCGCGTCGCTCAAGAACCCGGAACTGTTTGCCATCGGCACGCTTTTTGTTGTGCTAGCCGCAAGCACATTGACCGAGGTTTCCGGGCTTTCAATGGCGCTGGGTGCGTTTATCGCCGGGGTGATGTTGGCCGAAACCGAATTCCGTCATCAGATCGAAGCCGATATCTCGCCGTTCCGCGGCGTGTTCCTGTCGCTGTTCTTTATGTCGGTGGGCATGTCGGTTGATGCCGACGTTGTTTATAACGAATTTGGCACCATCGTCATGTGGCTGGTGCTGTTGCTGGTGATCAAGACGGCGGTTTTGTTCGTTCTGGCACGCGCGATCCGGTTTGAAACCGGCCTTGCCATCCGGGTAGCCATGAGCTTGGCCGCCGGCGGTGAATTTGCCTTTGTGATGTTTGCCCTGGCCGCGCAAAATGGCGCGGTGCCGCTTGAAATGGCCGCCATGCTGATCCCGGTGGTGGCGATTTCGATGGCGCTGACCCCGACGCTTATCAGCCTTGGTCACAAGATCGAGGAAAAGCTTCATCCCAAGGAAGAAGACCAGCTTGGCAAGATTGCCGAGGAGTCCGAGGGCATCCACCAGCATGTTCTGGTGATCGGAAGCGGCCGTGTTGGCCGGGTTCTGGCCCGGTTGCTCAAGACGCGCAACATTCCGTTCCTGGTGCTTGATAGTGATGCACAGCAGGTTTCACGCGGCCGGGCAGAAGGCCTTCCGGTTTACTTTGCCGACGGGTCCAGACCGGAAACTTTCCGGGCGGCACACACGGATGAGGCAAAAATTGCGGTTGTTGCCATGGGGAACCCGCATGCGACCGAGAAGACGGTCGCCCTTTTGCGCCAGCATTACCCGCATCTGAAGATCTTTGCCCGCGCGCAGGACATCACCCATATCGGGCCGCTGTCGCGCCATGGGGCGGATGCCGCCATCCCGGAAGTTCTCGAAACCGGGTTGCGGTTATCCGATCACGTTTTGGCGGCGTGCGACGTGCCGCAGGAAGATATTGATGCCGAAATCGCCAAATTCCGCCGTGCGGACATGCTGTTGATGAACGAACTGGCGCCGCGCCCGCAGCGCAAACCGTCAGGTTCGGAGAATGCGGACAAACCGGCGAAGAAAAAAAACTGAAGACGTTACGGCCTTAGAACAAAAACCCCCGCGGCACGCTGCAGCGGGGGTTTTTCATTAGATCGCGTATCGAAACCGGCTTAGGCAGCGGTTTCAGAGTCCAGTGCATAGCCCGCCGCACGGACGGTGCGGATGATATCGCGCGTGCCCTTGACGTCATTGAGCGCCTTGCGCAGGCGGCGGATATGCACGTCGACTGTGCGGGTTTCGACATAGATATTCGGGCCCCAAACCGCGTTAAGCAACTGTTCGCGCGAGAAAACCCGCCCCGGATGTTCGAGGAAATAGCGCAGCAGACGGAACTCGGTCGGGCCAAGATGGATCGATTTTCCATTGCGGCTGACCCGGTGGGCGGCGAGATCCATTTCGATGTCGGAATAGATCAACTGCCCTTGTGGTTGCGCCGGACCGGACCGGCGCAAAAGCGCGCGGATACGGGCGAGCAGCTCGCCAATGGCAAACGGCTTGGTGACATAGTCATCAGCCCCGGTATCAAGACCGCGGATGCGGTCGCCTTCTTCGCCACGTGCTGTCACCATGATCACCGGCAAATCGCGGCTTTCAGGCTTGCGGCGGATCTGACGGCAGACCTCGATCCCCGACATCACCGGCAGCATCCAGTCGAGCAAAACCAGATCGACATGGGTTTCAGCCAGAATTTTCAACGCTTCGTCACCGTCACCGGCTTCGACAACCTGCATCCCCTCGCGTTCGAGGTTGTAGCGCAACATGGTTACGATTGCTGCCTCGTCCTCGACGATAAGAACCGTTGGGTCCATCTTCCTATGCTCCCGTGTCAGTCATTCGGTTCGACAACAGCGAAGTTCGCTGCGTCGTTTTTTGGCCGGTCAATCCCCGGCAGGTCTTCGCCCTTGATCCGGTAATAGATCGTTTCGGCGATATTGGTTGCGTGATCACCGATACGTTCGATGTTCTTGGCAATGAACAACAGATGGGTCGATGCGGTAATGTTGCGCGGATCTTCCATCATGTAGGTCAGCAATTCGCGGAACAGCGAATTGTACATATCGTCGACTTCCTGATCGCGTTCCCAGACCCGGTGGGCCTTTTCGGCGTCGCTTTCGATATAGGCATCCAGGACATCCTTGATGATTTCCTGGGCCAGCTTGGCCATGTTCGGGATCGCCTGAACCGGACGGATCGGCGGGATCTGGTTCAGCACCTGCGCGCGTTTGGCGATGTTTTTGGCAAGGTCGCCAATGCGTTCAAGGTCGTTTGACAGCTTAAGGGCCGTCACCACCTGACGCAGGTCATCTGCCATCGGCTGACGCAGGGCCAGAAGACGGACGGCAAAGTCCTGGACTTCCTGTTCGAGCACATCAATGCGCTGATCGGACAGGATGACTTTCTCGGCCAGTTCGGAATCGCGTTTGACGATGGATCTGATCGAGGAAATAAGCTGGCTTTCAGCAAGCCCGCCCATTTGCGAAATGATGTTGTTCAGACGGGTCAGTTCCTCGTCGAACGAACTTACGATATGGGTATGTTCATCAGCCATTTATGCGTACTCCTGGCGTCGCTTAACCGAAGCGGCCGGTAATGTAACCCTTGGTGCGTTCGTCCTTCGGGTTGGTAAAGATCTGATCGGTTTCACCGACTTCAACCAGCTTTCCAAGGTGGAAGAACGCGGTGCGCTGCGACACACGGGCGGCCTGCTGCATGGAGTGGGTCACGATCACGATCGTGTAGTTCGAACGCAACTCGTCTATCAGTTCCTCGACCTTGGCGGTCGCAATCGGATCAAGGGCCGAGCACGGCTCATCCATCAGGATGACTTCCGGGCTGACGGCAACCGCACGCGCAATGCAAAGGCGCTGCTGCTGACCACCGGAAAGACCGGTTGCCGGCGATTGCAGGCGATCTTTGACTTCCTTGAGAAGGCCTGCACGTTCAAGCGAGGTCATGACGATTTCATCAAGTTCGTCACGCGAATTGACCAGACCATGAATACGCGGGCCATAGGCCACGTTGTCATAGATCGATTTCGGGAACGGGTTCGGTTTCTGGAACACCATGCCGATGCGCGCGCGCAGCTGAACCACGTCGATCCGCTTGTCATAGATGTCGCGACCATCCAGGGTAACGTCACCTTTGATCGTCACACCGTCAATGGTGTCATTCATCCGGTTCAGGCAGCGCAGGAAGGTGGATTTACCACAGCCCGACGGACCAATCAGTGCGGTTACCTGCTGTTCGGGGATATCAAGGTTGACCTCATAGAGGGCCTGATTGTCGCTATAGAAAAGATCGAGCTTGCGCGCGGTCATTTTCGGTTTTTCGACCGACGGCTCCGCCGTCATTGCGCTCTGGGATACAGCAGCCATTTTACCACTTCCGTTCAAATTTTTTGCGCAGATACACAGCCAGTCCATTCATCAGGACAAGGAAGGCCAGCAACACCATAATCGCTGCCGAGGTTTTCTCGACAAAGGCACGTTCCGGGCTGTCTGCCCACAGATAGATCTGGACCGGCAGAACCGTTGCCGGGTCAAGCGCCCCGCCCGGGATATCAACAATAAAGGCCACCATCCCGATCATCAGAAGCGGTGCAGTTTCACCAAGCGCCTGTGCCATGCCAATGATCGTGCCGGTCAGAATGCCCGGCATGGCAAGCGGCAACACATGGTGGGTGACGGTCTGAACCGGTGATGCGCCAAGCCCAAGGGCGGCCTGACGGATCGATGGCGGCACCGCCTTGATCGCCGCACGCGATGCGATGATGATCGTCGGCAAAGTCATCAGCGCCAGCGTCAAACCACCGACAACCGGGGCCGAGCGCGGCAAATGCATGACATTGAGATAGACCTCAAGCCCCAGCAGACCAAACACGATGGATGGAACCGCGGCCAGGTTATTGATATTAACCTCGACAATCTGGGTGAAGCGGTTCTTGGGCGCGAATTCTTCGAGATAGATCGCCGCCAGAACACCAATCGGGAAGGACAATGCCAAAGTCACAAGCAGGGTATAGAACGAGCCAACAGCCGCGCCCCAGATACCGGCAAGTTCCGGTTCGCGGGAATCGCCACTGGTAAAGAAGCGGGTGTGGAACTGTTTTTCCACCGCACCGTCAGCAACCAGTTCGTTATACCAAGCGACTTCCTTGTCATTGAGGCGACGGTCGCCTTCATCAACGGTGGGATCGATATAGCCCTTGTTGAGCATGTCGAAATCATCACCGGAAATCAGCCACATGGTGCGCGTTTGGCCAATCAGGCTCGGATTTTCGAGAACCCGTTCGCGCAGATCATAAGATGCGCCGCCTGAAACGATGCCATAGAGATCACGTTTGTCACTGCGCGAGGTCACATCCGGGAACCGATCACGCAAAGCCTGTTTGATCAAACCATCAAAGTTCGCGCGCCCGATCACGTCGGGATCGCCGGTCCGTTCCGGATCGATCACAGCCGGATCAAAGGTCACTTCGAGCTGGACATAGGTCTGGTAAAAGGCGCTGTAGCCTTTAGAGCCGATCGAGAGTGCCAGCGTGCAAAGCGCCAGTAGCGCCAAACAGATCGCAACCAGACCATAGCTTTTAAAGCGGCGTTCGGCCGCGTAACGTTTCTTGATGTTACGGGTGATTTTTGGGCTGTCCCAGTCAACCGGCTTGCGCAGATTGTCAGAGATCACTTTGGCCGCAGCTCTGTCTTCCATAAGAGATGCCATATCAGTCATATTTCTCGCGATACTTCTGAACAACCTTAAGGGCAAATACGTTCAGCCCCAAGGTGACAAGGAAAAGAACCAGCCCCAACGCGAAGGCCGAGAGGGTTTTTGCACTGTCGAACTCCTGGTCGCCGACCAGAAGCGTCACGATCTGCACGGTAACAGTCGTCACAGCCTGAAGCGGGTTCACCGTCATGTTCGCGGCAAGACCAGCGGCCATCACAACAATCATGGTTTCACCAATCGCCCGCGAAACGGCCAACAGAACCGCCCCGACAATACCGGGCAAGGCGGCCGGGAAAATCACCTGCCGGATGGTTTCCGATTTGGTCGCCCCCAATGCATAGGACCCGTCACGCAGCGATTTCGGCACCTGCGACATCACGTCATCAGACAGCGAGGACACAAACGGAATGATCATGATGCCCATGACAAGACCGGCGGCCAGCGCACTTTCCGAACTGACATCGAGGCCGAGGATCGCGCCATTGTCGCGCAAGAACGGTGCCACGGTGAGCGCGGCAAAGAAGCCATAGACAACCGTTGGCACGCCCGCCAGAATTTCAAGTGCGGGTTTGGCAACAGCGCGAAATTTAGGCGCGGCATATTCGCCCATATAAATGGCCGAAAACAGGCCGACCGGCACCGCGACACACATGGCAATCAGCGTAATCAGCAAGGTACCGACAAACAGCGGAATCATGCCAAACGCCCCCTCGGACGCCACCTGATCGGCACGGATCGCGGTTTGCGGGCTCCATTCCAGACCAAACAGGAAGTCGAGCGGGTTGATCTTGCTAAAGAAATGCAGGGTTTCGAACATCAGTGAAAACACGATGCCGACCGTTGAAAGGATCGCAATCGCCGAACAGACAATCATGATCGCGCGCGAGATGCGTTCAACATTGTTGCGCGCGCGCATATCCGCTTCAATCCGTCGATAGGACAGGACAAGACCGGCAAGCGCAACCGACAGCATGACAACCACCAGCGCCGCATTGGCGATGGTTTGCAAATTGGCAAGTCTGCGCCCGGCATCAACAATTTCCGGCGACACGGTGAGATGTTCACCGCCACCGGCGGCGATCTGGGAAATGCTGTTGAGCGCCAGCGACAGACGACCGGAGTCACCAATTACTTCCTGCGGCAGGTCCGACACGATCAGGGCTTCAATCACCGAGCCCTGGAACATGTACCAGATCAAAAGCAAAAACAGCGCGGGAAGCCCGCACCATGCTGCTGTGTAGGCCCCGTAGTGAACCGGCAAGGAATGAAGATTGCTGTGCCGGCCACCAGAAAGGGCAACAGCCCGCTGGCGTCCGAAATAAAAGGACAGCGCGCAAAGTGCGGCAACCGCGAGCAACAGGAAAGACAGGGACATTATTTGAGATCCGTTCGCCAGATGAGCCTGCAAAGATCAGTTCGTGAGGCCAATAGGACAGAAACAATAAACAAATCAAGTCAGGATATAAAGAAACCGGTGGCAGCATTTGCTGCCACCGGTTGAAAGATCGCGTTACATGCTCAGCGGCGACAGGTTCATCGCAGCGTTACGAACAGCTTCACGCTCAGCAGCATCCATCGGGATCAGGCCACGGTCAGCAAGGTAACCTTCATCACCCCAAGCTTTGTCAGCGGTGAATTCAGCAAGATATTCCTTGATGCCCGGAATGGTGCCAACGTGCGCGTTCTTCACGTAGAAGAAGAGCGAACGGGAAACCGGATAGTCACCAGCAGAGATTGCTTCGAAGGTCGGAGCAACGCCACCGATCAGCGAGCCCTGGAGCTTGTCGCCGTTCTGGTCAAGGAAGGAGAAGCCGAAGATGCCAAGTGCATCATGGTTGGCTTCGAGTTTCTGAACGATCAGGTTGTCGTTCTCGCCAGCTTCGACATAGGCACCGTCTTCACGAACGCCAGCGCAGACAGCTTTGTGCTGGTCTTTGTTGGTGTCTTTAAGAGCGGCGATTGCCGGGAACTCATCGCAAGCTTCTTCGAGTACCAGCTCGGTGAAGGCATCACGGGTACCGGAGGTCGGCGGCGGGCCGAGAACTTCGATTTTAACGTCCGGAAGGCTCGGATCGATTTCAGCCCAGGTGCTGTACGGGTTGTCGATCAGCGACTGGCCGTCTTTGGACGGAACGGTTTTTGCCAGAGCAAGGAAGATCTGCTCTTTGGTCAGGTCGAGCTGCGGCGCAGCGTTGGAGTTCGACAGAACGATACCGTCGTAACCAACTTTAACTTCGGTAACTTCCGAAATGCCGTTCTTCGCGCAAGTTTCAACTTCGGACTTCTTGATGCGACGCGAAGCGTTGGTGATGTCCGGATGCTGTTCGCCAACACCGGCGCAGAACAGCTTCAGACCACCGCCAGAACCGGTAGATTCGATAACCGGCGTTTTGAAGGAGGTGGTTTTACCGAATTCTTCTGCAACTGCGGTTGCGAACGGGAAGACGGTGGACGAACCAACGATACGAATCTGGTCGCGTGCTTCGGCAGCGCCAGCAAAGGCAACGCTCATAAGCGCCGCAACAGCAAGAGTCTTCTTCATCATAAATTCCCCAATGGTAGTTCCACTTCGGAACGGTGCAACGATCTGCGAGGCGGACTCTACCGCTGGGTGCTTACGGTATTGTGTCGCTTTTGTTAACGTTATGTGACAACGTATCAGAGCAGTAAAAACAGCCACTTATTGCCAACAAAATCAACAAGTTAGCATTTTGCGACAACCATCCGAAAACGGTGGTTTTTCACTTCAACATGGCAAAATCGCGCTTGATTGCGAAAGGCTGTAACAAAAACTGTCACATTTCGTCCAAAGGTGGCCTTAGGCGCTGGGGAATGGTGTGAATTGACGATAATTGCCACCAAACCCTTTACATGACCCCATTTACACGCAACTGTTGTGCATGGGGTCCAAACTCATTCACATGACCGCCCCGGCAATTGATATGAGAGAAAAAGCAAGGAAAAGCCCGCAGAGCGGAGTATTCTCCGGTCAAGGGGTTTGACGCAGAGGCTTTCTCTCATATCAATTGTCCTTTGGATCCCCCGGATTTGCACGGGCTATTTTGTCGCAAAACCTTGAAAGATATAGATCTTCCTGTGGTTTTGCTCCGCATATCCGCACAAATCCGGGGGACCGGGACGATTATGTGAATGAGTTTGGACCCCAAGGGACAAAAAATGCTGCGCGTAAGTACGCGGCCATAACAGGAGCACTTGATGAGCAACGCTGCACTCGACGAAATTCAGGAACTGATTCAGAAGCTGTCTGGCGAACTTGGAGATATGTCAGAGGCTGCGTCGCGCCATATTGATGATCTGCATGTTGCGGTCAATAACGTCGCATCGCACGTTCTGGCGATCGAGGCAGTTCTGTCACTGGTGGCCCAGAAGGTCGAGGTAGACGAGGCCGAAGCTATCAAGTGGATTCGTGACAAGACAGCGGCCTATGCCGAAGACAGCAGCGAAAGCTCTGCCGCAGAAGGCATTACAAAAAGCCTGCTTGGCAAGGAAGAGTAAGGCGCCCAGTCGCACGGACTTACGAAATCAAAAGGACGGCAGAGGTTATTCCCTGCCGTCCTTTTTGTTTTTCGGTTTTGAAGCAATCTTTGCCTAGCCCGCAAGTTCGGTCGGCTTTATCCGGTCGCGCAGTTTTTCCGGCACCGGTCCTCCCGCCGCCCAATCAAGGAGCTGCACCGTGTGCAGAACTTTAAGATCGTCGGTTTCGATCTGGACCATGCAGCCGATATTCCCCGTTGCCACCAGATCAGGCTGGGTTGCACTGATATTGCCGCGTTTGCGTTCCTGAAGCTGACCGGCGATTTCGGGCTGCAACAGGTTATAGACCCCGGCAGAACCACAGCACAGATGGCCTTCGGCGATTTCAGCCACTTCATACCCGGCCTGTTTGAGAAGATCACGGGGTGGCCGGGTGATCTTTTGACCGTGCTGCATCGAGCAGGCCGAATGATAGGCAACACGGGGATTCCCGTGATTGGCGCCAGCAAAGACGGCGGCATCGATATCAAGGCCAGCCAGATACTCGGTAATGTCCTTGGCAAGAGCCGAGACTGTGGCCGCCTTATCGGCATAGGCCGGATCATGGCGGAGCATATGGCCGTAATCCTTGATCGTGGTGCCACAGCCCGATGCGGTGATTACAATGGCATCAAGGCCTTCACCCGCAGCCTCGGCCGTCCAGGCATCAATATTGGCCTTGGCCTGCGCATGGGATTGTTCTTCCTTGCCCATGTGATGGACAAGCGATCCGCAACAGCCAGCACCCTTGGCAACAACCACCTCGATCCCGAGACGGGTGAGTAGACGAACCGTCGATTCGTTGATTTCGGTTTCAAGCACCTGCTGGGCACAGCCGATCAGGATGGCAACCCGGCCTTTGCGTTCGCCAACCGCCGGGATCACCTGGGGTTTATCGACCCAGCTTGGCGGATGCATGGGGCGTGCGCCCATCTTGACCATGCCCTTAAGCCGACCGGGCATCAGACGCGCGAAGGGGGCGGCGAATTTTGCCCCGATCAAGGACAGCCGGAACAGGGTCGGATTGGGCACAACAATCGACAGCAACTTGCGCAGCAACCGATCACCCAGCGGGCGTTCATAGTTTTGTTCGATATGGGCGCGCGCATTGTCGATCAGGTGCATATAATCAACACCAGAGGGACATGTGGTTGTACAGGAAAGACATGACAGGCAACGATCAAGGTGTTTGACCACCTTTTCGGTTGCCGGTTTGTCATTTTCCAGCATGTCCTTGATCAGGTAAATGCGGCCACGCGGGCTGTCGAGTTCATCCCCAAGGGTGACGAATGTCGGGCAAGTCGCGGTACAGAAACCGCAATGCACGCACTTGCGCAGGATCTGTTCGCTTTCGGCAATCGCCGGGTTTTCAAGTTGGGCAGCGGTGAAGTTGGTTTGCATTACGCGCCCTCCCCGTTCAGTGACACTGGCGCAATCCGCCCCGGATTGAGAATCCCCTTCGGATCGAGGTTTTCCTTGATCCGGGCATTGATCCGGGCAAGTGCCGGGTCTTCGGGGTGGAAGACCGAAGTGGCTTGAAGGATTTCATCGGATGCGCGCACCAGATTGGCCTGCCCGCCCACGTTCGCGACGATATCGCGGATCGTGCCCGCCATTGCATCAGGTGCATCAGGCGCATTCGCCGCGTCAGATGCGGCAATCTGCAACCAGATCAGGCCACCGGCCCAATCCATCATCGCCCGACCACCGGTTTTTTCGATCAGTTGGGCGCAGATATCACCACCACTTGCCGGGGGTACCGATACCCGCCACAAAACGCTGCCAGTGTTTTCCGATGCGACGAACGGCGCGACATTGGCGACAACCTTCCAGATGCTGTGGCTGTGGCTTTCGGGGACTTCGTGGCATTCGCCAAACCCGGCAAGCGCCCGGCACAGGGCATCGGCCCGCCATGCGACAGACGGCTTGGGACCTTCGACCCGCACGGCCACAAGGCCGCTGCCATATTCACCGGCCAGGGGCACATCAAGGTGCGGCGCGTCTTCGGGGGCGATCCAGGCAGCGGCGGAGACTTCGTTTTCACTGCCCATGGCAATGGTCATCGCCTTGCCCGCCGCACGCGGGTCACTGCAAGCGACAATCACGGTGGCGGATGTCTCGTCATTTGGCATGACCTTAAGCGTTACGGTATGCATCACGCCCAGCGTGCCAAAGGAGCCCGCCATCAATTTTGACAGATCAAAGCCGGTGACGTTTTTCATCACCCGGCCACCGGATTTAAAATCCTCTGCCCGGCCAGAAACAGCTTCGAACCCCAGAAGGTGATCACGTGCAGCCCCCACCTTGATCCGGCGCGGTCCGGCAAGGTTGCAGGCCACCAGCCCGCCGATGGTTCCGGCATCCGGACCACTTGATCCATCCAGAAGGGCCGGAAAATTGCCCGGCTCGAAATGGAATTGCTGATTTTTCTCGGCCAGTGCCGCCTTGATATCGGCAAGCGGCGTTCCGGCACGCGCAGAGATCACCAGTTCTTCGGGCTGATAAAACAGGATCCCCGACAGTTTGGAGCAATCCAGCACTGCGTTGGTTCGAACCGAATGGCCAAAGGCGCGCTTGCTGCCCGATCCGATGATCTCAAGCGGGGTTTCTGATCCAAGCGCCCAACCAACCGCATCACGCAGCTGGTCCGGCGTGGTGGGGGAAAGTACGTCCACCATAACTCTCTCTTTTCCTCTCCTGAGCCGGGCCAATCGGATTTGCGGGAGCCGATTGGCCGGCCTTTGTTTTATCGTGTTTGTTTGTTGTTTCGTTTGATCACGCCCTGGGGGCAGGACCCTAGAAACGCGGGATGTCCGGGAACTTGTCGGCCACCGCCTTGGCATGCAGGGTTTTAAGTTCCCCACAGCCATGCAAGGTCGGGAATACCTTGCCGGGGTTCAGCAACTGGTCCTCGTCAAAGGCCATCTTGATGCGTTCCTGATGCTTCATGTCATCGGTTGTGAACATCTCGCCCATCAGGTCGCGCTTTTCGACACCGATGCCATGTTCACCCGACAGCACACCACCGACGGCAACACAGAGTTTGAGGATGTCAGCCCCGAAGGCCTCGGCCTTTTCAAGGTCACCTGCCTTGTTGGCATCAAACATGATCAGCGGATGCAAGT
The DNA here is from genome assembly GCF_002388495.1 of Thalassospira sp. UBA4513. Lineage (NCBI taxonomy): Bacteria > Pseudomonadati > Pseudomonadota > Alphaproteobacteria > Rhodospirillales > Thalassospiraceae > Thalassospira > Thalassospira sp. UBA4513. The sequence goes on along the minus strand of NZ_DGMR01000039.1, from coordinate 375,756 downwards.
TGCCATCGCCAGCATGGAAGACGTTGGCAACGCCCAGCCCGTGCTTTTTCGACAGGTCCTGCATGCCGGTCAGCACCTCGGACAGGCGACCGCGCGGGATGGTGCCATCCATGCACATATAATCGGGTGAAATACGGCCAATCGCCGGGAAGGCGTTTTTGCGGCCTGACCAGAAAAGCAGGCGTTCTTCCTCGTTCTCGGAAATGCGGGAATAGACCGCACCGCAATCCTTGGCGATTTTGCCAACCCGGTCGATCAGATAATCGACTTCGACCTGCGGGCCATCAAGTTCGACCAGAAGAAGGGCTTCGACATCAAGCGGATAACCGGCCTGAACAAATTCCTCGGTTGCCTTGATCGCCGGGGCATCCATCATTTCAAGGCCGCCCGGAATGATCCCGGCGGCAATGATGGCGGCAACGCAATTGCCGCCTTCTTCGGATGAATTAAAGCCCAGCAACAGCGCACGGGCGGTTTCGGGTTTGCGCAGGATACGCACCGTCACCTCGGTCACGATGCCAAGCAACCCCTCCGACCCGGTGATGATGCCAAGCAAATCATAACCCGCCTGATCAAGGCCCTTACCGCCAACGCGCAGGATTTCGCCTTCGATGGTGACCATTTCAACCCCCAACACATTGTTGGTGGTAAGGCCATATTTCAGGCAATGCACCCCGCCGGAATTTTCGGCGATGTTGCCGCCGATGGAGCACGCAATCTGGCTTGAGGGATCGGGGGCGTAATAGAACCCCTTATGTTCGACCGCGCGCGTGATGCCAAGGTTGGTGACACCGGGCTGCACGACGGCGGCCCGGTTGTCCCAATCGATGTCGAGCACGCGATTGAATTTCATCATACTAATGGTGATCGCATCGGCCATCGGAAGTGCGCCACCGGACAAACCGGTACCGGCACCGCGCGGAACGACACGGATTTTATTGGTATGACAATATTTCAGTATGGCTGCGACCTGGGCGGTATTTTCCGGCAGGACCACGATCATCGGCAATTGCCGATAGGCCATCAACCCATCGCATTCATAGGGCCTGAGCTGATCATCATCGACAATAACCCCGCCCGGTGACGGGATGATATCGCGCATGGCGGCGATAATGTCCTTGCGACGTGCAAGTGTGTGTTGATCAGGCTCAGGCATCCTAAGCATCGGTGGGTTACTCCGTTAATTCGACCAGCAGGTCCTTGGCTTCGACCTGTGTCCCGGCCGGGGCGTGGATTTTGGCCACGGTTCCATCCTTTTCGGCGTGAACCGCGGTTTCCATTTTCATGGCTTCGAGCGAGCACATCACATCACCCGACTTGATCTTCTGGCCTTCGGACACGTGGACTTCGACCACCAGACCCGGCATCGGGGCTGCGACATGCAGCTTGTTGCCATCTTCGGCCTTTGGTTTTGTCTTGCCCGTGCCAGCCAGCGTCTTGTCGGCGACCTTGACGGTGCGGGGCTGACCGTTGAGTTCAAAGAACACGGTGCGGTTGCCCTCCTCGTCACCGGCCTCGGACGTGGTCAGATAGCGGATGACAAGGGTTTTGCCCTTTTCAAGATCGACCGAGATTTCATCGTTCTGGTTCATCCCATAGAAGAAGACCGGGGTTGGCAGAACCGAAACATCGGCGTTGTGGCTGCGGTGTTCGGCGTAATCAAGGAACACCTTGGGATACATCACATAAGATGCAACCTCGGCGTCAGAGATATTGCTGCGATGAGTTTTCTTTTCGATTTCCTTGCGGGTCGCTTCGAAATCAATCGGCGGCAATGATTTGCCCGGACGATCTGTCAGGGCCTCGGCCCCCTTAAGCACCTTGCGCTGCAGGGCGGGCGGGAAGCCACCGACCGGCTGACCGATTTCACCGCGGAAGAAGGAAATGACGCTGTCGGGGAAGGTAATGTCCTTTTTAGGATCAAGAACGTCTTCCTCAGACAAACCGGACGTCACCATCATGAGCGCCATATCGCCGACAACCTTGGAGCTTGGCGTCACCTTGACGACATCGCCAAACATCTTGTTGACCGCAGCATAGGCCTTGGACACTTCGGGCCAGCGATCCTCGATCCCGAGTGCACGGGCCTGTTGGCGCAGGTTGGTGTACTGGCCGCCCGGCATTTCATGGACATAGACGTCCGAGGTGCCGCTTCGGATATCGCTTTCGAAACCAGCGTAATAACGACGGATCTGTTCCCAATAGGTCGAGATTTCCTTGAGCGCCTCGGTCTTAAGCCCCGGATCGCGCGGCTGGCCGATATAGTTGTTCGCAATCGATCCCAGGTTAGGCTGGGACGTCAGGCCCGACATCGAATCCATTGCCGCATCGACCGCATCAACACCGGCATCAATCGCGGCAATCACGGTGGCGGCCGAGATGCCGCTGGTGTCGTGTGTATGGAAGTGGATCGGGATATTGACCGTGTCCTTGAGTGCTGTGATCAGCTCACGCGCAGCGGCCGGACGCAGCACACCCGCCATATCCTTGAGACCGAGAATATGGGCACCGGCAGATTCAAGTTCGCGGGCCATATTCACATAGTAATCAAGGTTATATTTCGGGCGGTCCTTGTCATAGATATCGCCGGTGTAACAGATGGTCGCTTCGCAGAGTTTATCGGTCTTAAGAACCGATTCCATCGCGACCTTCATGTTTTCAACCCAGTTGAGGCTGTCAAACACCCGGAAGACATCCATGCCGTGTTCAGCCGCCTGCTTGACGAAGTAATCGACCGCGTTATCGGGATAGTTGGTATAGCCAACCGCGTTGGATGCCCGCAAAAGCATCTGGGTTAAGATATTTGGCACACGTTCGCGCAGCTTGACCAGACGATCCCACGGGTCTTCTTTCAGGAAGCGCATGGCAACGTCAAACGTCGCCCCGCCCCAGCATTCGATTGAAAACAGTTCCGGCAAACCATGCGCGTAATAAGGTGCGATTTCGAGCATGTCATAGGTGCGCATGCGGGTGGCCAGAAGCGATTGGTGGGCATCACGCATGGTGGTGTCGGTCATCAGGACGCGTTCCTGATCCTTCATCCAGCGCGAGAAACCTTCGGGCCCCAACTGATCAAGCTTTTGCTTGGTCCCCGGGCGGATTTCGCCAAGATCGATTGATTTTGGCATCACCGGGTCATGCAGATTGGTCGGTACCACGCGGCCTTCGACTTCGGGGTTGCCATTAACCGCAACCTCGCCGATGAAGCGCAGCAGGCGGGTGGCACGGTCGCGCCGGCGTACGAACTTGAACAGGTCGGGCGTTTCATCAATGAAGCGGGTTGTATACTCGCCGGCGCGGAATTTCGGGTGATTGATCAGGTTTTCAAGGAAGGCCAGGTTGGTCGCAACACCGCGAATACGGAATTCGCGAAGTGCGCGGTCCATGCGGTCCACGGCTTCGCGCGGGGTGCTGCCCCATGCGGTGACCTTTTCCAGCATGCTGTCATAAAACGGCGTGATCACTGCACCGGAATAGGCCGTGCCGCCATCAAGACGAATGCCAAACCCGTTGGCCCCGCGATACACCTTGATGATCCCGTAATCGGGAACAAAGTTGTTTTCCGGGTTTTCGGTGGTGATGCGGCACTGAAGCGCATGGTCGCGCAGCTTGATCTTGTCCTGCCAGGGGATGCCGGTTTCGGACGGGAAACCGATGCGCCCACCCTGGGCGATCAGGATCTGTGCCTTGACCAGATCAAAGCCGGTGACACATTCGGTGACGGTGTGTTCGACCTGAATGCGCGGGTTGACCTCGATGAAGTAGAACTTGGATGTGTCGACATCCATGAGGAACTCGACCGTGCCGGCATTGACGTAATTAGCCGCCTTGCCAAGGCGGATCGCCGCGTCACAAATCTCGGCACGCTGGTCATCATCGAGATACGGGGCCGGGGCGCGTTCAACCACCTTCTGGTTGCGGCGCTGAACCGAACAGTCACGTTCATAAAGATGCACAAGCGTGCCGTGATTATCGCCAAGCAGCTGGACCTCGACATGGCGCGCACGGCGGATCAGTTTTTCAAAGTAAACCTCGCCATTGCCAAAGGCGGCCTCGGCTTCGCGCCGTGCTGCCAGCACCTGACCAGACAAATCCTTGCCATTTTCAATGACACGCATGCCTCGGCCACCGCCGCCCCAGCTGGCTTTGAGCATCAGGGGATAGCCGATTTTCTCGGCGATGCGGGTGACCTCGGCCATGTCTTCGGGAAGCGCGCTTGAGGCGGGCATAACCGGCACACCGGCACTTTCGGCCAGATTACGCGCAGAAACCTTGTTGCCAAGGGTGCGCATGACTTCTGAATCCGGGCCGATAAACTGAATGCCGGCCTCGGCACAGGCATCGGCGAATTCGGGATTTTCCGACAGGAAGCCATAACCGGGATGGATCGCATCGACATCGGCATCGCGTGCAACACGCAGGATGTCTTCGATATCAAGATAGGCGCGAATGGGCTTGTTGCCCTTCCCCACCGTGTAGCTTTCATCCGCCTTGAAACGGTGAAGGGCGAAGCGGTCCTCGTCAGAGAAGATCGCAACTGTGCGAATGCCAAGTTCGTTGGCGGCTCGCAGAACACGAATCGCAATCTCGCCACGGTTGGCGACCAGAAGTTTACGGATACGCTTTGGTGCTGAACGCGTCATGGACACCGGGCTCCTACCACAATTTCCTGGCAGGAACGTGCCTGTGCGCGCCTGCCAAAACCAAGTGAAACGCCACGATATGGTCCCGGAATGCGTTGCGGTGCGGGATGCCTGCAACGCCATATCCATTGTGGCGATACGGGATGCCAGCACGCTGAGATCTTGTGCAATGCATCCAGAGCTTTTGGCGCCCGGTGGGCAGGCGACGGTTCTGGTATATCCGCATTGCCCTCTCCCTGTCAAAGCATGATCTCGTAAATTGGTATTACCAATTATTGGAAATCCCGACCAGTTTCTTTTCACCATGCGGAACAGGTCGCCCAAGCTTTCTCAATCAGGGCGATGGGAAAACCGCGATCTTTCAGCGACTTTTGGCGCGGATATGCTATTGTCCGCGATCTGAAAAACGGAAATTCCCGAAACGGTTACGCCCATGCCGAAGCTCAATCTTCGACTAAAGTTTTTGCTGCTCTCGATCCTGCCGCTGGTTCTGGCGGCGTCTGCGATCTCCTGGCTGGTGTTTGCCCAGGCCGAACGACTGGCCGAGGCGGAGATCAGGACCTTTGAACGCAACATCCTTCAGGCCAGAAAGGACGAGCTGAAAAGCTACCTTGAACTGGCGATGAAATCGATCGATCACATCTATTCGGTGGCAAGTCCGCTGGATGCGGTGTCAAAAGAACGTGTGAAAGCGATCATCGAAGATCTGTCTTATGGCGAGGATGGATACTTCTTTATCTATGACCGCGATGGCACCGCCCTTGTCGATCCGCCGCAACCCTGGCGCCTTGGCCGGACCTATTGGAACCTGCGCGATATCAATGGCAACACAGTCATTCAGGGTCTTATTTTCAATGCGGAAAAGGGTGGCGATTTCATGCGCCACGTCTGGGAAAAGCCATCGACCGGGGAGCCGACCGAAAAGATCACCTATTCCCTGATGCTGGATAAATGGGACTGGATGATCGGCACGGGCATTTATATCGACGATATCGCCGAGCAGGTCACCGAGATCGAGGCCGAGGTATCCACCCATATCCGCGAAACCACCATGTCGATCATCGGGGTGACGATCCTTGCGGTGTTGCTGGTGGGCATATCGGGAACGGTGGTCACATTGTCCGAACGCAAACTTGCCGACTCAAAGCTTAAGGAACTGACACATAGGGTGGTTGATGTGCAGGAGCAGGAACGCCTGCGCGTGTCGCGCGAACTGCATGACGGAATCAGTCAGATATTGGTTTCGGTCAAATATGCGGTCGAAACCGCGATTGCACGCATCACCCAGAAACGCGACAACGCGATCGAACCCATGGAAAAGGCCGCCAATCGATTGCAGGATGCCATCCATGAAGTGCGGCGGATTTCGCGTGATTTGCGCCCAGCCGTGCTTGATGACCTTGGCCTGAAACCCGCGATTGAAAGCATGTGTGCTGAACTTCAGGACCGGTCCGGCATCCTGATCGAGGTGAAATGCGACAATGTCGACGGGCAGCTTGATATCGACAAGAAAACAACGCTGTATCGTGTGTTGCAGGAGACGCTGACCAATATCGAACGCCATGCCGATGCGACGGTAGTGAAAATATCGATCAAACGCGAAGGCAGCAGCATCATCATGCGCATTGCCGATAACGGGGTCGGGTTTGAAACCAACCGATATATCCGCAACCGCGATCCGCGGGCGGGCATTGGTCTGCGCAACATGCGCGAACGCATGGAATTCCATGGTGGGGGGCTTTCGGTGCGCTCCGAACCGGACGACGGGACAAAAATCACTGCATTTATTCCCGCCAACAGCCAGAATGCCCTACCCCATGACGCTATCAGCGGTTAATCTGATGACGCACAACCCGACAGTCACGCGACAGGAACTCGTTTGATCCATGACCAATGCCACCATTGCCAACGAAGTTTATTCCACCCATCGGCCATTGCGGATTTTGCTTTGCGACGATCACGCGCTTGTCATGGATGGCATCCGGTCGCGACTGGAGTGCTTTGAGCATATCAATATCGTCGGCGAGGCCGGCAACGGGGCCGAGGCATTGACCATGGCCGGTGACCTGCATCCTGATATTGTCCTGATGGACATTTCGATGCCGGTGATGAACGGATTGGAAGCGGCCGAAAAGTTCCGGGAAACCCTGCCCGATACCAAGGTTGTCATCCTGTCGATGCATGAAAACCCGGAATATCTGCGCACCGCCCAGCAGGCGGGTGCAAAGGGCTTTATCCTGAAAGACGTATCATCCAATGACATGGTGCGTGCGATTGAAACCATCGCCAATGGCGGTGAGGCGTATAGTTCCACATTCGATCGCATCAGTGACGGCGAAGACAGCAACAATGACGGCGTGCCGTTGACATCGCGCGAACGCACGGTCTTGCGCCTGTTGGCCAAGGGGGCGAGCAACAAGCATGTTGCCCGTGAACTGGATATCAGTGTCCGCACCGTTGAAACCCACCGCCGCAACATCAAGCGCAAACTTGGTATCGACAGTTCGGCCGGTCTGGTGCGCTATGCCATTGAAAAGGGTCTGGTCACCCTTGATTCCAATAGCTGAAATCACGATCTGGATCACAGTTGTGCGCCGACCAGCATGACTTTGCTTTGATTTCACATTCTGGTACGGTACATTAGGTTCAGGATTGGATTGATTAAACTTTTCAATTCCGGCCGTATCCGGGTTTGATCGACCACCCAGATCAGCCCGACGTCATGGGTAGAGAGCGTGAACCATACAGCAAGCTACACATTCCGACCCGAACTTGCGCGGTGCCGCGAATGCGGTGTGCGGAAATTTGCCCTGTTCAACAACCTGACGGACGAGGATTTCAAACTTGTCCATATGCCGGTTGAAGACATCACCCTGCCCAAACGCAATACGCTTTATAATGCCGGTGATCAGGCGCAATCGATCTATACCCTCCGCTCTGGCCTGATCAAACTTGTCCATTACCTGCCAGATGGCAATCAGCGGGTGGTGCGCCTTGTCAAACCCGGCGGCACCATCGGGCTTGAGTCGCTGGTCAGCGAGTGTTTCACCCATCATGCCGAGGCCCTTCAGGACAGCAAGCTGTGCCGCATTCCGATTGCGGTGATTGAAAGGCTTGATAATGAAAGCCCGCGCTTGCACAAGCAGGTGCTTAATCGCTGGCATCAGGCGGTGATGGAATCCGATAACTGGCTGACCCAGATGTCGACTGGTACGGCACGCGAACGGGTCGCCCGGCTTTGCCTGTTTTTGCATGATGATGTCACCGAAACCTGTACCGTTCCGGGGCGCGAAGATATTGGTGCGATGCTTGGCATTACCACCGAAACGGCCAGCCGGATCATCGCCGATTTCAGACGTCATGACCTGCTGGAATTCAAGTCACGCAACGTCTTCAAGCTTGATCTTGTGGGCTTACGCGAAGTTGCGGGAATGGACGCCGCGGATGAGGGCAATTACGCCGACTGATCCCCTACAAATCCTATCTTGCGGCATCCTGCAAGACGGTCTGAAAGGCCGAGTTCGGGCCACAGGCCAGTGACAGCTTTTCATATTCCTGCGGCGTATCGATCCGTTTGTGTTTTTCCGCACTCCGCCTGCGAATATCGTTCAGCCGTCTTTTGAAATCCCGGCCATATTCCGAAATCAGCCGCCGCATGGCGCGTTGTGCGTTGTCCGCGGGCATCGGGAACATGGCACCAACCTGTCTGACGACATCATTGACCAGATCATCTAGGGCGGCACGAATGTCGGCCTCCATGCCCTGATTGATCTTCACATGTTCGCCTTCGTGGGCATAAACCACATCATATTCACAAGTGCCGCGTTCAAGCTCGGACGCGATATAGACCAGATGTTTGACCACATCGACCTTGGGATTGACCCGCACCGGATCAAGGCAATAACGGCCAAAGCCAACTTGGCGCGGTTCAAAACGCATATCGATCGACGCCTGAACTTCATATTCGGTAAGGCCGGTTACCAGAAAACGCGGACTGCCGCCAGCACGGCTGTTAAGCCAGCGCACCGAGCGGTGCCGATCAAGCATCGGGTCCATGTGATTGAATTCAAGGAAGGCTTCGGGGGCGCTGATCGGTGCACAGGTGCCTTGAGCACGGGCCAAATTGGGAAGAAACAGCAGCGCAGCCAGAATGATCAAAAGCGCGCACAAGACGCGGCCTTTTCCGATCTGATCATTGCGTTGCCCGAAAGCCGGCAAACCGTTTCTCCTGGCTTTAAAGAAAACGCTGCGCACAGAAACACCCGCACGCAGCGTTTGCGATATTCCCTTTACGCGCAACGATCAGACATGGCTCACATGATCAGCGCAATCGACGCAAAGCGGTGTGGTCGGATCGAATTCGAGACGCTTGGCAGCAATCGGTTCGCCGCAATTGTGGCAATGACCGTATTGGTCGTCATCCATGCGCTTGAGGGTTTTTTCGATCTGCTCCAGCTCGACCACGCGGCGGCGTTCCTGTTCAAGATGCATTTCCTGATTTTGCAGGGCATCCATCCTTGATAAGCGACCCACCGCCTGCTGATCCAGTTCGACCGGCTTGCGATAATCTTCCGAGTGGGTTGAATGTGCCAGAATCTCGGCGCGTCTTTCCTCCAGCCGGGTGCGCAACTTCGCAAGATCAATGTCTGTTCGATCCGTCATCCGAAACCTCATTATACGTTGTTGTTCTTAGCTATTAATATGGGTGCAGTGATCCCTCTTTCGCCAATGCATAGATCAAATTATTCAAAGATTTTGCCGATCACGTACAATTGCCGCAGGCATCGACGAGTTTTTCAAGCGCAGCCTTGGCTTCATCATCATCGAGGCCTTCGGATTTGATCTTTTTCTGGATCTTGCAGCAAAGGGCGGGCCCATTCGGGAACGGCTTGTCGGTCCAGAAGGGCGCGGTTGTGGCGAAATATCCCGCCTGATCCAGGAACGAGACGCCGTAGTAATAGGCGGCCCCGACCGAATTATAGAAGGTCGGGTCATCAATAAAGCCGCCATCGGGCGTCATCGATTTGGTCAGGCACCAATCAAGCACCAAGGCAATATCTTTGGATGCTGCATCTTGTGTCGCACCATCAACCTTGGCCCAGCCAAGATCGAAAACCTTGGTGACGTCATAATTATTGTGATTGTTGAAATCACCATTGTGCTTCCAGCCGAACGGATAGGCATCGTCGCGGATCGCAAGGGTGGTGTTGAAAATCTGCGTCCACAGATCGACCTTGCCATGCTGGTAGGAGATATTGTGGAACGTCAGGCTGAGATCGCAGCTTTTGAGAACGCCCTGATCGGTGGTGTCAAACCAACCGCCCCAATAACCGCTTTCACCATCCTGCCAGTCATCAAGCCATGACTTATAGGCCGAGATGTAATCATCGGTCAGATCAAAACCCTTTACGTTGGTTTTGAAATAATCGCGGATTTCGCTTTTAAAGCACATCTGTGAAAGTGCTGCCGTAACCGCCCCAAGGGCATCGCGGCGATCCAGACCATCGGCAAAAATCCGCGATGTCTTTTGACCATCAAGCCAAGCCGTCATTTTGGCGGGTGTTGAAATCGGTTCCAGAAAGGCAAACGGGTATTCAGGCGCCTTGCCTTCATCGGCCAGCGTATTGACCGCATCAATCATCGCATCGACTTTGAGGAACCATTGATCGTAACAGGGGCCCCAGGAGCCGTCGCTTGCGACCTGTTTTTCGGCCCAGGCCTGATCGGGATTGTTCAGCGAACTGGCAAAGCCACCCAGCTTCTGATCCAGCGTTTTCCAGTCGGCGGTATATTGCAGCAGCCATTTGCATTCGATCATCTGTTGATCGGAGGCCGCCATGCTGTTGCCGGTTTGCTGGGCGGCGATCAGTTTATCCTGAAGCGGGGCCAGCTTTGCGGCATATGTTTTTTGCTGCGCGACATAGTCGGGATCAAAAACGCAGAACTGCGCCGTGATCAGTTTACTAAAATCCGTCAAACCCCTGCCCCCGATATTTCAAAAGATATTTATCATGTAAAACCATGACAAATACCCGTGCAGATCCAAAGCATTATCGACAAACGGCGTCAAACAGCCGAAGGGATGGCATGGGATGTTGGGCCGGCTGGATGTGTGCTGGAAACTAGTTGCCCAGCAGCCAGTTGCGGATCACGCGCAATGCCTGTTCGGGGTCGGTATCGACGATCCTGGCGGCGACATTGGCCTTTTTGCGATCAATCATGCCCTCAATACCGGCCAGATTGAACCGGTCCGCATCGTCGGATCCGGAAACAGACGAGACGCCCGCCGTTGTTGCGCGCAATCTTTCACGCAAACGCGAATCCGAACCCGATTCGTAACGGGGGATCGGTGCCGCGGGCTTTGGACCGGGTAAAAATGACGGTCCATTCCCTGCTTTATCGCTGTTATCTGATTGCGTCATTGGCACAACTTTCGGTTCGCATTGTGACACAGTCATCATATTGGGCTGCCCCGACAGAGTGCAAATCCAATCACATCTTGCAAGGCGGTCTCAGCCACTTCAGATCGTTATATTAGTTTAAAAGAAACTTTGATTTCCGGGCGTTTCGGATGCTAGGGTCGAATTAAAATGACAAGAAAGCGATGTGGGTGACGCTGAATTTTTCCCAATCGAGCGGACGGTTTGATCATTTGATCACCGATGAAAATGCGTTTGAAAATCGAAACGCATTTCACATATAGCAATTTCACCGCGTAATGAATCGATACAAAAAAACACGCGGTTGCAAATTTTGTACTTCCACAACTCAATCACTCTATCTAGTTTGGGAGGATCAACATACCACCACTTTAGGGTAGTTGTGGCAATACTTTAGACCAGAGCACACAAATCCAAAAGGGGGGCCAGGTTTTTGTGAGGCACCATACTCTTATCCTGATTGTTGCGTTGACCACAATGCTGACTGGCGTTGCCAAAACGCATGCCGTTGAATTTGGTGAAGCCCCCGAGCTTGCCAAACTGGTTGAGGACGGAAATCTGCCGCCGGTCAAGGATCGCTTGCCGACCGCACCGATGATTGTCACCCCCAATGAACGGGTCGGCACCTATGGCGGCACCTGGAAAATGGCGCAGCGGAACAGCCGTGACCATGCCCTGCTGATCAGGACGATTGGATATGAGCCCCTTCTGCGCTGGACCCCGCAATGGTCTTCGACCATCCCCAATGTCGCCCTGTCATTCCAGCCCAGCAGCGATGCAACCGAGTTCTTTTTCCGTCTGCGACAAGGCATGCGGTGGTCGGATGGTACCCCGTTTACCGCCGATGACATCGTTTTCTGGTACGAAGATATCCTGAACAATCCGGCCTTTGCCGATGCCGTGCCGGAATGGTTGACATCAGGTGGCAATACCGTGCAAGTCGACGAGATCGATCCCTATACCGTTGCGTTTCGTTTCAGCAAGCCATACGGCCTTTTCCCGACCGCCCTTGCCCGCCCCGAAGGTGTTGAGCCGGTAAGCTATCCGGCGCATTTTCTGAAGCCGCTTTTGCCGAAATATAATGCCAATGCCAATGCCGACGCCCAGAAGATGGGTTATGCCGGCTGGAAAGAGCGTTTTATCGACGTATTTGGGCAGCCCGGTACGATTGATGACCCGACGCGCTGGAACAATCCCGATGTGCCGACCCTGAATGCCTGGGTGCTTACCGGGGTATATGGCAAGGACGATCCACTGATCGCCAAGCGCAATCCCTATTACTGGAAAATTGATCCGACCGGCCGTCAACTTCCCTATATCGACACGGTTTCCATGACACTGGTGCCGTCAAAAAGTGCGGCTGGGGATGCGGCAATTGCCGGCAAGGTCAATATGCAAGAACGCCATATCGGCACGCGCGCCAACGAAGTTCTGGCCCAAAACAAGGACCTTCAGGCCTTCACGCTGATTGAGAGCGATATGAATATCCTGACCTTGTCGCTTAACCTCAATGACAAGGACCCGGTGCTGCGCGACATTTTCCAGAACAAGGATTTTCGCGTTGCCCTGTCATATGCGATTGATCGCGAGACCATCATTGATCGCTTTGTTCCCGGTGCCTTGCCCCATCAGGCGGCACCAAGACCGGAAAGCCCGCAATATCACACGGTGCTGGCGCGACAGTTCATGGCATATAATGCCGAACTGGCGCGGAGCTATATTGCGAAAGCGGGACTGACCACCATCAATGATGACGGCATCCTGTTGCGTCCGGATGGCAAGCCGCTTTCATTCACGATTGATACCGAGGGTGCGGAACGCTTTCAGATGCTCGATGCGGTCATGTGGTATTGGCGTGAACTTGGCATTGATGTCAGGGCCCGGAACCTTGCGCGTGACGAATTTGTCGCTTTGCGCGAACGCAATGAACACAATGCCAGTGCGTGGGGTGGTGATGGCGGTCTTGATGCGATGCTCACCCCGATCAATTACCTGCCGATGTCTTCTGAATCGTCCTGGTATGCAACCGGATGGGCCAACTGGTACCTGAACCCGGAAAGCCCCGATGCCATCACCCCGCCCAAAGATGTTCGCGATCAGCTTGCGCTTTATGACCAGCTGAAAGCGACAGCAAATGCGGAAAAACAAAATCAACTGATGCGCGATATTCTCGACATCAGTGCAAATCAGTTTTACCTTATGGGAATTGCATTACCGCCAAACAGAAAAGGCGTGGTGGCACGGGACTTCCACAACGTTCCCAAGGTCATGCCTGCCGCCTGGAGTTATGCGACACCTGCACCGACCAATCCAAGTCAGTATTTTATTCAGCCCGAGTAAAATCCACGACAAACACGCATCATTCTGAATGGGGGCAGAATTAACTTGAGGACGCTGTTTGACCGACTGATCGGCAGTCTGGTTTTCAAGATCGCATTTGCGATCATTGTCGTGGAAACCATCCTTTTTGGTCTGTTTGGCGGTTATTATGTGAACTATTTCGGGGCCGAAATTGACCGCAGGATTGCGGAACAAATCAGCACACCCGGACGGCTTATTCAGCAGGAACAACTCAAGGTCTCTATTCTGAGCGACGCCGAGCAGATGGAACTTCTGCTTGGACGGCATTTGCAGCAAGCGCTGGCTGTCGGTTTTGACGGCACCATTTATCATTCCACCGACCCGTTGATGATCGGTGCATCGATCAGCTCGTTACCCGACTTCCCGACCGAGCAGCTTCGCGCCGACATGAGAGAGCCGACCCTGTTCACGGTCGATGACGATACCGGGTCCAGCATGGTCAGCATCACGCCGATCTTTGCGCTGAATGCCAATCAGCCCTTCATGTATGTCTATCTCAAGGTGTCGACCAAGGGCCTTGAAGAAAGCCAGCGCCAGATGCAATCGGTGCTTGTGATCGGCTCCATCCTTTGTGTGTTGCTGACCTCCGCACTGATTTTCCTGTTTACCCAGCACACGGTGCTTAAGCGCCTGATCACGGCAGCACAGTTTGTTAACAAGATCCAGGTCGGCAAGCTGAGTTCACGGCTGACACCGATGGGGCGTGACGAAATCGGCATTCTCGAGCGTGGGCTCAATGCCATGGCCGAAAGTCTGGAACGCCGCACACAGCAACATCAGGCCGCCCAGAACGCCTTGCGCGACAGCGAGGAGCGTTTCCGCGACTTTACCCTGTCTTCCGCCGACTGGTACTGGGAGATGGGCAGCGATTTCAAAATCGCCTTTGCGTCGTACAAGTTTTATCAGCTGATCGAGGAAATCAACGGCTCCCCGCAGGGGCAGTCGTTTGACAAACTTGGGCTGCATCCGGAACACCCGGAGGGGTGGCAATATCTGCAACGCCATCTTGATGAACATACCGCGTTCTATAACGTCGAATTTTCCTGGACATCACGGGATGGTGAAAAGCAGTTCGGGCGGATCAACGGCGTTCCGGTCTTTGCGCTGGATGGCAGTTTCAACGGTTATCGCGGAACGGGCAGCAACATTACCGAACAGCATCGCGCCGCCGAGGAACAACAAGCCTTGCAGCGCCAGCTTGCCACATCGCAAAAGCTTGAGGCGGTTGGCCAGATGGCCGGTGGTGTTGCCCATGAGTTCAACAATTGCCTTGCCGGTATCCTGAGTTTCGCCGAAGTGGCGCGTGCCAAGATTGATGACCCTGAACGGGTCAAGGAATATATCGATCACGTCATCTCGCTTGGCGAGCGGGCGACCGGTGTTGCCGATCAGCTTTTGATGTTCTCGCGCCGCAGGATCGATCAGCCGAAGAATGTCCGGGTAGAAAGCATCTTTGCGGAGATGGAAAAACTGCTGGTGACCTTGCTTGAGCACCGGATTGATCTGCAAATCTGGGCCGACGAGGCCGACCTCCATACCAGGGTTGATCCGACGCAATTGTCGGCCTGTATCCTTAACCTTGCGATCAATGCGCGCGATGCGATGCCCGATGGCGGTACGCTTCAGATTTCATGCAGCAGTGCCGATATTCCGCCGCTGGCACAGCGCGACGCCGATGAGGACGAGGATATCTATCCGCCAGAACTCGAAGGCCAGTTTGTTGTCATCACCGTGCAGGATACCGGCACCGGGATTCCCGAGGACGTGATCGACCATATTTTCGAGCCCTTCTTCTCGACCAAGGAACCGGGCAAGGGGACCGGACTTGGGCTTTCGATTGTTCATAGCTGGGTCGAAGAGGCCCACGGCTTTATCAATATTGAAAGTGTCGAGGGCGAAGGCACGACGTTCTCGATCTATCTGCCGCGTTCGGAACCCGGCGCAGAGCCCGAGGACGAAGTTGACGAGATCGGCGTCTTCCCCGGCAATGGCGAGCGTGTTCTGATTGTCGATGATGAACAGGCCCTGCGCACCACCGCCCAAATCATCCTGGATGATGCCGGTTATCGCACCGAGATCGCAAAAAGCACCGAAGAAGCGCTGGTGATCCTGCAAACCAGCACGGGTGATGCGGCATTTGATGTGATTCTGACCGACGTCGTCTTGCCCGGTCGCAGTGGCCCGCAACTGATCATCGAGGCATTGCGCCAAAACCCGCGCTATGGCGTGGTGTTCATGTCCGGTTATCCGGCGCGATCGCGCAAGGAACTGGATAATCTTTTGGGCAATTACGTGTTTGTCAAAAAGCCGTTCCGCCCCGGCAAGCTGCAAAAAGCGGTGCATGATGCGCTCAAACTCGCATCCGAACGGGCGCAGTCGAACTGACATCGCTGCTCAACAGGTCGAGTCCCCAACCCTGACCATCGCGAAATCACGGAATTTTCGCCGAATGGTTAAAAAAATCTTACCCGCCTATATTAGTTAAAATGCTTGCAAACCAAGCAATTGGCGGGGTCTGGATTGCGACAGCACTGGATAGTGTGACAACCATCACTTATATCAACCTAATAAGCCCATACCGTGAACTTCAGACAGATTTGAAGAACCCGGTAAAGAGTGATGGGCATCGCCCACCCGGACAGATAAAGAGGTCAGGATGATCGGCTCAGTTCAAGGTTCAGGACTTGGTTCAGCGGCACAGGCCGTGAATGATGCAATTACGCCCAAAGGTGGTGCAGACCCGTCTTTGCCTTTCGCAGCCGCAGAAGGCGCGATCAATAAGGCAACCGGTCTTGCCAAGGTGATCGGCTCGATCGTCACCGAACACCAGCCGCTTGAAACCAGCGGCAATCGTGGCACCAAGGTTAATATCCTAACGTGATTTTTCCCTCTCGTTAGCTTCCTCCGGGGTGGTCTTGTATGGCCACCCTTCTTTCTGTCTGGACCACGGATTGCGCTTTGACACGGCCCGTCACGCGATCATGACAAACGTCTGACCACGTGCTAGGGTAATTCCAACATCAATCGTGGACGATCAGATGACCACCAACAGAATTGGCACAGGCTCCTCCCAGACAGGCCTTCAGGATGCGCGCGCGCGTCCGCAAGGTGGTATGGTTTCGCGGGGTCGCGTTGGCGCCAATTCCGATCAGCCGTCCTCGGACAGTTTCATCGCATCCCAGCTTGCCCGCCTTCGCAACCTGATCGCAACCGATCAGATTGACCATAATGCGCGGCGCGGGACTTACCTGAACATCGTGCTTTAACCAGCAATATCGCAGATCGTTGCGTCGTGACGTTCCCAGCGGGAGCGCAGGTGTTGGCGTGACTTTGCGTCTCCCAGCAAGCTAGCCCACAAAGAAAAAAGCCCCGTACCGAAGTACGGGGCGAGTTCGTTTGTCCAGGTGTGTTGGACAAGGGAGCTTGCGCAAAAGCGTGAGGGATCACGCAGTTGCCTGGTTTTCGCTCTCGGAGCGAATGGGGTGTTCCAGCTTGTCGACGATTTCCTTTGGCACAATCTGCCAGAAGTTGCCGCGTTCACGGTCCCAGTTATCGAGGATGGTGCGCGCAAAACCACTTTCGGTTTCGGCCACATGCTCTTCGATCAGAGAACGGCAATGTTCGTCCCAATGCTGGGTTTCAATGCGCTGATACAGGATGGAGCCATCATTGACGACATCGGCAAAGGTGTTGTCGCGGTCATAGATGAACGCCATGCCACCGGTCATGCCGGCACCGAAGTTTTCACCAACGGAGCCAAGGATGACAGCCGTGCCGCCGGTCATGTATTCACAACCGTTCGAGCCACAGCCTTCGACCACAACGGTCGCACCGGAGTTACGCACACAGAAACGTTCACCGGCCTGACCAGCGGCAAACAGCTTGCCGGCGGTCGCACCATACAAAATGGTGTTGCCGATGATGGTGTTTTCGTTGGTCTTAAGCGAGCTGCTTGGGCGCGGACGCAGAACAATCGTTCCGCCCGAAAGGCCCTTGCCGACATAGTCGTTGGCGTCGCCCTGGACTTCGATCTTGAGCCCCTGCACGGCAAAGGCACCAAGCGACTGACCAGCCGAGCCCCGCAGACGGACATGGAGATGGCCCGGTTTCAGGCCGGTCATGCCGTATTTCTGCGTGATCAGTGACGACATCCGGGTCCCAATCGCACGCTGGGTGTTCTGGATGTTGTACTGAAGCTGCATCTTTTCGCCGTCTTCCAGAAGCGGACGGGCATCCTTGATCATCTGGGCATCAAGGGTATCCGGTACTTCGTTACGGCCTTCGATGGTGCAGAAGCGTGCATGATCGCCAGCATCTGCCTGTGCCAGAAGCGGGTTAAGGTCAAGGTCAACAAGGTCCTTGGCACCACGGTGAACCTGCTGAAGCAGGTCTGATCGGCCAATGACCTCTTCGAGGCGGGTATAGCCAAGTTCGGCCAGAACGTCTTTGACTTCCTCGGCCATGAAGGTGAACAGGTTAACCAGCTTGTCTGCGGTACCGACGAACTTGGCACGCAGTGCCGGATCCTGGGTACAGACACCCACCGGGCAGGTGTTCGAATGGCACTGACGGACCATGATGCAGCCAAGTGCGATCAGGGACGCCGTCCCGATACCGAATTCCTCGGCACCGAGCATGGCACCGATCACCACGTCGCGGCCGGTTTTGAAGCCGCCGTCAACGCGCAGCTTGACCTTGTCACGCAGGTTGTTGAGCGTGAGCACCTGGTTAACTTCCGACAGGCCCATTTCCCATGGAACGCCGGCATATTTGATCGAGGTCTGCGGGCTTGCACCCGTACCACCGTCATAACCGGAAATCAGGATCACGTCGGCTTTTGCCTTGGCAACACCAGCGGCAATCGTCCCGACACCCGAACGCGACACCAGCTTGACGCAGACGCGGCAGCGCGGGTTGATCTGTTTGAGGTCATAGATCAGCTGTGCCAGATCTTCGATCGAGTAGATGTCATGGTGCGGCGGCGGCGAAATCAGGGTCACACCCGGCGTTGCATGACGCAGCTGGGCGATTTCGACCGTGACCTTGAAGCCCGGCAGCTGACCACCTTCACCCGGTTTTGCACCCTGGGCGACCTTGATCTGGATTTCTTCGCAGTTGTTGAGGTATTCGGCCGTGACACCGAAACGACCCGATGCGACCTGCTTGATCGAGGAACGCGCATTGTCACCGTTCGCACGCGGACGGAAACGTTCACGCGATTCACCACCTTCACCGGAGTTCGATTTCGCACCGATGCGGTTCATGGCAATCGCAAG
>NZ_DGMR01000039.1:334978-356820 GCF_002388495.1 Thalassospira sp. UBA4513 | reverse complement strand
TTGCGGATTTCGGTGATGCTTTCGACCTTGTCCTGATGAACAGGGCTATGGTCACTGCGGAAATCAAGAAGATCGCGCAGATGAAGCGGTTCACGCGACCGCAGACCTTCGGAGAACTTGCGGAAGGTGTTGTAGCTGCCAGACGTCACAGCGGACTGCAAGGTGTGGATCAGCGGACCGGTCCAGACATGGCGTTCGCCACTGCGGCGATATTTGTAAAGACCACCAACCGGCAGGGTCACGACATTGCCGTTAAACGCCTCTTTGTGCTGGGCGATGGTGCGGCGCTGGATGCCCTGAAGACCGATACCCGAAATGCGCGACGGCATGCCCGGGAAGAATTCAGCCACGAGCGAGCGCGACAAACCGATGCTTTCGAAGTTATAGCCACCACGATAGGAGCTAATGATCGAGATGCCCATTTTCGACATGATCTTGAGCAGGCCGGCATCAATCGCGGCCTTGAAGCGCTGCATGACTTCAGCCGTGCTGTTCACATTCGGGAACAGGCCACGCGCATAACGGTCAAGCAGGCCTTCCTGTGCGAGATAGGCGTTAACCGTGGTCGCACCGACACCGATCAGAACGGCGAAGTAATGCACATCCATGCATTCCGCCGAGCGAACGTTAAGCGAAATGTAGGTACGCAGCGACGTCTTGACGAGGTGGCTGTGAACGCCGCCGGTCGCCAGGATCATCGGGATTGCCGCACGGGTTTCGGAAATGCCTTCGTCGGTCAGGATGACGTGAAGGGCACCACCGCGAACGGCTTCTTCGGCTTCGCGTTGAATGCGGGTGATCGCTTCGCGCAGCGCCATCTTGCCACCATTGATATCAAAGGTGGTGTCGATTTCGACTGCACTGTCGCCCATATAGCCGCGCATTGCGTCATATTCGGAGTTGGTCAGAACCGGGCTTTCGAGCTGCAGCAGATCGCACTGGCTTTCATCCTCGTCGAGGATGTTGCCAAGGTTGCCGAGACGGGTTTTCAGGCTCATGACGCGCGCTTCACGAAGACTGTCGATCGGCGGGTTGGTGACCTGCGAGAAGTTCTGACGGAAGAAGTGATGCAGGCCACGATAACGGTCAGACAAGATCGCAAGCGGGGTGTCATCACCCATCGAGCCAATGGCTTCCTTGCCGTCCTCACCCATCGGATGGAGGATCAGCTCAAGGTCTTCATGGGTCAGGCCCATCGACTTCTGCAGACGCAGCAGACGTTCTTTTTCGAAATGAGCCGGCTCGGTACGTTCCGGTGAAATCAGGTCATCAAGCACCTTGGTGCGACCAACCCATTTCGACCAGTCACGACGAGCTGCCAGCTGATCTTTCAGTTCCGCGTCATGGAGCAGTTTGCCTTCTTCAAGGTTGACCGCAATCATCTGACCCGGGCCGAGGCGGCCTTTTTCAACGCAGGCTTCCTCGTCGATATGAACCATACCGGTTTCAGAACCCGCAATCAGAAGACCATTGCCGGTAACTGCATAACGCAGCGGACGCAAACCGTTACGGTCCGTACCACCCATCAGCCATTTGCCGCCATACGCCGCAAGAGCAGCCGGGCCATCCCACGGTTCCATAACCGCGTTGCAATAGGCATAGAGGTTTTTATAGCTGTCAGGCGTGGAAGCCTTTTTCGACCAGGCTTCCGGCACCATCATGGTTTTTACCATCGGCAGGTCACGACCGGCACGCACCATCAGCTCGAACACGGCATCAAGGGCAGCGGAGTCAGACGAGCCCGGCTGGATCACCGGCTTGAGGTCATCAATGCTGTCGGCATAGGCATCATGTGCCATGCGTGCTTCGTGGCTTTTCATCCAGTTGACGTTACCGCGCAGCGTGTTGATTTCGCCGTTATGGGCGAGAACACGGAACGGCTGTGCCAACGGCCAACTCGGGAAGGTGTTGGTCGAATAGCGCTGGTGATAGACGCAGAAGTTCGAAATGAAGCGGCTGTCACGCAGATCCGGATAGAAGGTATCGACGTCCTCGGCAAGGAACATGCCCTTGTAGATCACCGAACGGCACGACATCGAGCAGATGTAGAAATCCTTGATCGCTTCGGAAAGCACGGCTTTCTCGATGCGACGACGGATCGCGTAAAGGTCGATCTCGAACTTTTCTTCGCTGACATCATCGCGCACGCCGATCAGGACCTGCTCGATTTCCGGGCGGGTCTGGTTGGCTTTTTCACCGATGACCGACACATCGACCGGCACCTGACGCCAGCCAAGAATGCCGTAACCCTGCTTGAGGATTTCGGTTTCAACAATCGCACGGCAACGTTCCTGTGCCGACATGTCGATACGCGGCAGGAAGACCTGACCAACAGCAATCAGGCTGTCCGGAGCTTCCTGGTTGATGACTTTAAGATAGGCCTTAAAGAAGTCCTGCGGGATCTGAAGGTGGATACCCGCGCCATCACCGGTTTTGCCGTCGGCATCAACAGCACCGCGGTGCCAGATGGCCTTGAGCGCCTCGATCCCGGCTTCGACGACTTCGCGACGCGGCTTACCGTCAATCGCACCGACAAGACCCACGCCGCAGTTGGCGTGTTCTTCGGCCGGATCATACATCCCGCTGGCTTCAAGATGAGCCGCGTTCTTTTCAAAACGGGCGATATCGTGTGCGCCCTTGCTGTGAACGATCTTGTTCATAACTCTCTCTCCTAATGCGGCAGCGGGATTAAGCGGCAGCTTCTTTGCGCGCCAGCAAATATTCATCAATCCGGTCCGCCGCATCGCGGCCATCGCGAATTGCCCAGACCACAAGCGAGGCACCACGGGCAATATCACCAGCGGCAAACACGCCATCCAGATTGGTCATCATGGTGCGGAAGTCGATTTTGACCGTGCCCCAACGCGACACACCGAGTTCCGGTGCATCAAACAGGGTCGGCAGATCTTCGGGTTCGAAACCAAGTGCGAGGATGACCATGTCGGCATCCATGGTGTAGCTCGAACCTTCGATGATTTCCGGGCTCTGACGGCCACCGGCATCCGGGGCACCAAGACGCATCTTAACCGCACGCACACCGGTTACCTTGTCATCACCAACGAAGGCTTCCGGGTTGGTCAGCCAGACGAATTCAACGCCTTCTTCCTCGGCATTGGCGACTTCGCGCTGCGAGCCCGGCATGTTTGCACGGTCACGACGATAGAGACACTTGACCGATTTCGCACCCTGACGGATCGCGGTACGGACACAGTCCATGGCGGTATCACCACCACCGATCACCACAACATTCTTGTCCTTGGCATTCAGGGTACCGTCTTCGTAGGCAGCAACCTTGTCACCCAGACCATGGCGGTTGGACGTGGTCAGATATTCAAGTGCGGGATAGACGTTCGAGAGGCCTGCACCGGGCAGTTTCAGTTCGCGGGCCTTGTAAACGCCGGTCGCGATCAGAACGCTGTCATGTTTCTTGCGCAGGTCTTCAAGGGTGGCGTCGCGGCCAACTTCGAATTCGGTGTGCATGACAACACCGCCATCTTCGAGAAGTTTCACGCGGCGTTCAACCACATCCTTTTCAAGCTTGAAGCCCGGAATACCATAAACCAGAAGGCCGCCCATGCGGTCATAACGGTCATAGATATGAACTTCATATCCCTTGAGGCGCAGCTGTTCGGCTGCGGCCATACCACCGGGACCACCGCCGATGATGCCAACCGACATGCCATTTTCCTTGGCCGGTTTCGGCGGCTTCACCCAGCCATTCGCAAAGGCGGTATCGGTGATGTATTTTTCGACAGAACCGATGGTAACAGCACCATGGGTCGACTGTTCGATGACGCAGTTGCCTTCGCACAGGCGATCCTGCGGGCAAATGCGGCCCGTAACTTCCGGCATGTTGTTGGTTGCAGCCGAGATGGCATAAGCCTCTTCCATGCGACCTTCGGTGGTCAGGCGCAGCCAATCGGGGATGTTATTATAAAGCGGGCAATGTGCCTGGCAGAACGGCACACCACACTGCGAACAGCGTGATGCCTGATCGGCAGCATTGGCGTCCTCGAACGGAGCATAAATCTCGTTGAAATCCGTACGGCGCTCGGACGCTTCTCTTTTGTGCGGATATTTTTGTTCAAGATGAACAAACTTCAGCATCTTTTCTGTCATGACGGCCCTCTGGAAGGGTTTTATGTTGCGGGTTTCGCTCTGTATACGTGTCGAATAGGCAAGAATCCAGCACAAAATACCATTTAGGTCAATAACGCTGACTTAAATATCCAGATTAATTTTGCGGCTTTTCAGGGAAACGGCGATCAAATCACCGTAAGATTGTTTCAATAGTACCATAATGGTACTATTTATGCGTTTCGCCAAAATGGGCTAAACTGCTATAAGCGATCAGTTTTTGCAGCGAACAGGCACAGAGGCGGGCGTGACCCTACAGCACATTATTCTTCTGGCGGTCGTTCAGGGGATCACCGAATTTCTCCCGATCAGCTCATCTGGCCACCTGATACTGGCCCCGGCCATGACCGGCAGTGCGGATCAGGGTTTGTTGGTAGACGTCGCGGTTCATGTCGGTACTTTGGCCGCTGTTTTGATCTATTTCTGGCGCGATGTGTTCGCCATGCTCGGCGGATTCGTCCGGCTGTTTACCGGGCGAATCAACGCTGGTGCCCGCCTTGCCATTCATATTGTGCTGGCCACCATCCCGGTGATCGCCGTTGGATTTTACTTCAAGGTGTCCGGGATCGAGGAACAGCTGCGTTCCGTTGAGATCATCGCATGGACCACGCTTGGCTTTGGCGTGCTGCTGTGGTTTGCCGACAAGGTCGGCATGACCATCAACCGCCTTGAGCACATGCGTTGGGGCGGTGCACTCTTTATCGGCCTTGCACAGGTATTGGCGCTTATCCCGGGTACGAGCCGTTCGGGCATCACCATGACGGCCGCGCGCTTCATGGGTTATGAGCGATCCGACGCGGCACAGTTTTCAATGCTGATGTCGATCCCGGTTATTCTGGGTGCCGGTTTGCTGGCAGGCATCGATCTGCATCAGGCGGGTGACATTAATCTGACCGAAGATGTTCTTCTTGCAGCGGGTCTGTCGTTTATTACCGCCCTGATCGCCATCGCCCTTCTGATGAGCTGGCTGAAACGATCCAGCTTCACGCCGTTTGCGATCTATCGCATTTTGCTGGGCGGCGGACTTCTGGTGTGGATTTACGTCTATGGCGGTGCGCCCCTTCCGTTCCTGAGCTGATCAACCACCACCACTGTCCAACACCTACCAAAGAGCCCCACATGTTTTTACGTCCCCTTGACCCGGCGGCAGATGGCGCCGCATTGCACCGCATTTTTGGTGATCCGGATTGTTGTACCTGGCTTCCTGACCCGGCCTTTGCCGATCTTGATGCGACGATTACCAAGTTGCGCGAATGGACAACCGGGTTCGAGGCGACATCATGGGTGATCTGCGAGACACCCGATGGACCGGCCCTTGGACGTATTGCGCTTTATAATGTCGGACGCGACGAGGATGTTTGGGAAGCGGCCTGCATGGTGACCCCGCCCGCGCGGGGACGGAATTATGCTGCACGTGGTCTTTATGCCGCGATCCGGTATCTGTTTGAAAATACCACCGCGCGCCGGGTGTTTGCCGATATCGACCCGGACAATCACGCGTCGATCAGAACATTTGAAAAGCTGGGCTTCACCCGCGAGGGTGTTCTGCGCGGCGAGTGGCAAACCCATATCGGCATTCGTGATTCGGTGATTTTCGGGCTGCTGCGCACCGACAGCCTTACCGATATTGCCAACCCGCCTGAATTGATCACCGCCTAGACTGGTGTTTTGCCGGACCGGGGTCAGTCCTGCCAGATCGGGCCGCCGGACAAAACGATCTGGGCGCGCGCCGGATCTTCGGGGACGTAATCCGACTCCTCGACAAAGCGCATCAGAAACGGTTCGTGTGACAGCAGGAATTCAAGCGCACCACACTGCACCTCGTTCGAGGCGATCCCGGCTTTGAGATCATCAAGCCCCATGCCGGTTTGCGCGATCAAGCCCTGAAGCAATTCGTCGTCGCCGGCGATATGGGCGATGGCGCGAATGGCAAGAGTTTCGGCTGCTTCCTTGTTCATATGTGCGAATGCCTGCGTGATAGAACCGTTATTTGAACCATTTTGCCTTGGACAAGGCGCGCCAGACAACAAGACCGGCAATCACAATGACGCCTGCGGCAATTGCGCCCAAGCCATTGCCCGCCACCAGCACCAGCCCCCAGAAGCCGACCGTACCAAAGCCAATTGCCAGACTGAGGAAGGCGGACTTGGTCAGGGTGTCCTGATTTTTCTGGGCCATTTCGGCGCGCTTGATTTCATCGACGATCTCATACCAGGCCAGTTGCTGCCAACGGGAATATTTCAGCCCCTTGCTCGGCCCCTTGCGGAGGAATTCATCAAGCTGTTTGACGATATTGGCTGCGCGCTCTTCGGGGGCGACATATTTGCCAATCCGCTCCTTCTTGCGCGGGCCTTCGTCTTCTTGGTCTGGTAACGGCATAGGGCAGCCTGACACGTGATTGCGGCGATGCGTTATGGATAGGCGGCATCTGCTTTACATCCGGTAAACATTACCCTGTCTTGCGTTTCTGCCAGTGTCGCAGGCAAGCCTTTTCAATCTCGACCAGCACAAAGACGCTGAACCCGACACCAACGGCCATCGCCCAGCCAAGTGGCGTGATGGCGACACTTTCAAACAGATACTGCATCGGCGGGGCATAGGTGTAGATCAGCTGGAAAAGCACGACCAGTGCGACCGCGATCAACACCGCCCGACTGCCCAAAAGCCCTTGTCTGGTGAATGCCGATGCGGTCAGGAAGCGGGCGTTAAACAGATAGAACAGTTCAAACATCACAAGCGTGTTGACCGCGACCGTGCGCGACACTTCAAGGTCCGCCCCGCGGTTCTGGGACCAGACAAACACGCCGTACACACCGGCCACGAGAATGAGCGAAACAAAAATTGTCCGCCAGATCAGAAAGCCCGATAGCAACGGCGCATCGCGCCTGCGCGGTTGGCGTTTCATGACGTTATCTTCAGCCGGCTCAAAGGCAAGCGCGAGGGCGAGCGTCACCGCGGTGATCATATTGACCCACAGGATTTGTGGCGCGGTGATCGGTAACAACTGGCCCAGGGCCAGCGCCATGACAATGGTCAGGGCCTCCCCGCCGCTGCTGGGCAGGATGAACAGGATCGATTTGACCAGATTGTCGTAAACCGTTCGGCCTTCTTCGACCGCGGCGGCGATCGAGGCAAAATTGTCATCGACCAGAACCATTTCGGCGGCTTCCTTGGCGGCCTCGTTGCCCTTTTGGCCCATGGCAACGCCGACATCGGCGCGCTTGAGCGCCGGGGCGTCATTCACCCCGTCGCCGGTCATGGCAACGACATGGCCCTCTGCCTGAAGGGCCTTGACCAGACGCAGCTTATGTTCGGGACTGGTGCGGGCAAAAACGTGGGATTTCCGGGCGACGGCGCGCAATGCGTCGTCATCAAGCCCGTCAAGCTCATGGCCGCTGACAACAGGTTCCCCATCGCCAAGGCCGAGTTGGCGGGCTATGGCACCGGCCGTGATCGCATGGTCGCCCGTGATCATTTTAACCGCAATCCCGGCTGCACGGCATTTGGCAACGGCGGCGATGGCTTCGTCGCGCGGCGGATCGACCAGCCCGTAAAGGCCGATCAACACCAGATCCTGTGTGACGTCATCAAAGACCAGCTGGTGGTGGCCGTTATGGGTCGGGCGGAAGGCGAGTGCGAGTACCCGTTGACCATTTTCGGCCATTTCCTGCATGCGGGCTTCCCAATAGGGACGATCAAGGACTTCCTGATAATCTGGTCCGCCCTGAGAGTTGCACATGGCAAGAATACGTTCCGGCGCGCCTTTGACATAGATGAAGCCATGGCCTTCGGCATGGTGATGCAGGGTCGCCATGAAACGATGTTCGGATTCAAACGGGATGACGTCATGACGCGGCAGTTGACGGTTTTCGGCACCGGGTTCCAGTTCCGCCTTCATGGCAAGGGCCACCAGTGCGCCTTCGGTCGGATCGCCATCGACCGACCATTGACCATCACTTTCATGCAGACCGGCGTCACTGCACAAAAGTGCCCCGCGCGCCATTCCGGTCAGGCCGGGATGGTCATCCGGTTTGACCGGCTTGCCGTCCAGTTCAAAGCCACCCACCGGCCTATAGCCGGTGCCTGTCACGGCATAAAGATGCTTGCCGGTGGCGAGCGACTGCACCGTCATTTCGTTGCGTGTCAGCGTGCCGGTCTTGTCCGAGCAGATGACGCTGACCGATCCCAATGCCTCCACCACAGGCAGGCGACGAATGATCGCGCGCCGTGCGGCCATGCGTTGCACGCCGGTGGCAAGGGCGATGGTCATGATCGCAGGCAGACCTTCGGGGATGGCGGCGACGGCGAGCGCGACCGCACCGACAAACATGTCAGCCGCCCCGCGCCCATGCACCCAGACACCAATGGCAAAGGTAACAAAGGCGACCGCCATGATGGCTGCACTGAGCTTCCGCCCGAAGGTCGACATTTGCCGCAGAAGCGGCGTGGTAAGGGTGGTGACTTCGGACAGAAGCGCGCTGATACGGCCGATTTCGGTTTTTGACCCGGTGGCAACAACCACGCCGCAGCCCTGCCCGTGGGTGACCATGGTACCGGAATAGGCCATGGAAAAACGATCACCAAGCGCCGCGTCCGCGGCCACGGGGGACACGGCCTTATCGACGGGGATAGATTCGCCCGTCAGGATGGCTTCCTGAATTTGCAGGCCCTTGACCCGGATCAGACGCACATCAGCCGGGACCTTGTCACCCGATTGCAGATGGATGATATCGCCGGGCACGACGTCTTCGGCGGGGATTTCGATTTTACGCCCGGCCCGCTCGACGATGGCGGCAAGCGACAGCATATTTCGGATTGCCTCAAGCGCGCTTTCGGCCCGGCCTTCCTGAACAAAGCCGATGATGGCATTGATCACCACCACCGCCAGAATGACCGACGTGTCGACCCAATGCGCCAGTGCCGCCGTGACGACAGCCGCCAGCAGCAGGACATAAATCAGCACATTGTTGAATTGGGCCAGAAACCGGATCAGCGGCCCACGCCGACGCGGCGGATCAAGCCGGTTGGGACCATATTGCGCCAGACGTTCTGATGCTTGGTCTGCATCAAGGCCTTGCGGGCTTGTTTGGAAAGCCTCAAGGGCCTGATCGGCGGGTAGTGCGTGCCATGCGCCGTCCTGCTGGATCGGTACGCCCGAAAGTTCTGTGGATTTGGCAGCGACTTTGTTCATGGCGATGCTGGCCTGTTGATGGCGTGAATACGCACATCACAGATCCTATCGCACTGCAGCATCTCATACAAGAAGTCACCGGTTGATCATCACGTTACGACCAGTGCGGCGGCGGCAATGACACCAATGGCAATCAAGTGAACCATCTTCATTCTCCTGCATTGGGGATAAAACAACATCCACAGCAAACCTGTGCCGGGATGCTCACAGGATGAAATACAAAGCAGAGGATTTGATGACAGGAATTCGGCAATTTGATGCCGGGACCTTAAACAGGGTCCGTTTGCCGATGCGCTGGTGCGGGCGGCCGGACTTGAACCGGCAAAGCCTTAGGGCTGACGGATTTTAAGTCCGCTGCGTTTACCAATTTCGCCACGCCCGCGACGCGCGTTGGGACCGGCCAAAGCCGGTGCAAAGCGTTCTAGCGCGGCTTGGTTTTTGACGCAACATTCTATTGGCGCTAATCGGCACCTTTGAGCAGCTAAACAGCAATGGGGCAGAACTGCCCGTGTTTCTCCATATTCCGTGCATTTTCGTCTGTCATGCTGGACGACTGACCCAAACAGTCACGTTTAAAGTCAGATGCACAGGCGTTTTCAAGCTGCCGTGATTGCCACGGTCTGTCTGGCGGCCGTTACCTATGTCCTTCGACGGGAGATAAGCCAGCCGCCCATAATACCGCAGGCCTTTGCCCGCGATGATGCCGCACGGCCTGATGCACCGGTATTGCGCAACAAGACAACCACCCGGACCGCAAATCAGCAGCGCCACATGAACCGCCTGTATGACAAGATGGACGAAGATCTTTATGACAGCCGGGTGGCACCTTTGTTGTTTGATGGCTTCCTTTCTCCGCCGCAACAGGCCACCGAACATCTGCAATTTGGCATGGGCACACCAACGCCCAGCGAAATTCTGGCCGGGCGCAATGCGCTTTCATCGCTTGCGCGCAAGCTTGACCTTGATAGTGCGGCGGGGACGTTCC
Organism: Thalassospira sp. UBA4513; assembly: GCF_002388495.1. Classification (NCBI taxonomy): domain Bacteria; kingdom Pseudomonadati; phylum Pseudomonadota; class Alphaproteobacteria; order Rhodospirillales; family Thalassospiraceae; genus Thalassospira; species Thalassospira sp. UBA4513. The sequence continues at coordinate 346,507 of NZ_DGMR01000039.1, read as the reverse complement.
CGACCCAATCGCGCAGCGTGCATGCGCCGATCAGTATCTGGCTTGCGGGCAACCATTCCGAACTTGAAAACCGTATCACCGGGTCGGGTTATGATCCGGGCCTCAGTGGCGACACCATATCGATTGATAGCGGCGTGGATTATCTGATTGATGACGGGCTTGTGCTTGGCATCGGGGTTGGCTGGGGCAGCACGGTTGGCGAATCCAGCACCCGGCAATTGGGCTATCGCGAGAACAATCTTGCCCTGTCGCCATACTTTGTGTCACGGGTGACAGACTGGTTTAACCTGCGCGGCAGCATCAGCCTTGGCCAAAGCACCATCCGCCAATCCCCGATTGGCTCGGTGCCCGATAATCTGCGCTATGCCGAACGGCTTGACAGCACCAGCATTTCAAACAGCATCGGCTTTGGCACCGACTATGAATTCGGCGCGGTGCCGCTGCGCATCCAGCTTGATGGCGACATCACCACCGCGCGCGAATATGTTGATGCGGCGCGCGCCACCAGTGGCGGACTTGTGCCCGGAAGCATCGCGACCACACAGCTTTTTGATGCCTCGGTCGAGGCGCGCTATCGCCTTGGCTTTGGCAATCATGAAATCATTCCGTTTGCCGGACAGGACGAAACCATATCGCTTCTGAACCAGAATTACGGGCGCAGCGGATCAACGCGCTATTATGCAGGTGCCGATTATGCCTATGACCCGCTGAGTTTTGATCTCAGCATTCAGGGGTTTCGCGATATCGCCACCGGGTCTGAGGACATTACCGGCATTCGATCGGAGTTTTCCCTGATCCATGATGTCGCACAGTCCTCCATGACGCTTGAGCCGTTTATCAGCATTGAAAGCACCAATCTTTATCTTGATACCGGGGGTGGCATTACCCAGCAATGGGGAAGTTTCCCCGCCAGTGTCAGTTTCGAGCTGCGGCGAAAACTGAGCTATGAAGTGTCGCACGGCAACTATACCGGTTTTCTGACCATAGATGTGCCGTTCTAGCCTTACGCAGGCGCATGGTACGCAAAAATCGGCTGTGATGGATCGATGAGATCATCTTGCTATTGGCGATAGCGACGCTGACAGGTAGGGTGCAAAACAATTGAGATTTACCTCGCATTTCATCAGGCCCGCGCCATGACCAAACCAGATCAGATTGCCACAAACAGCGCCCCGGAAACGGACCTGACGCCGCCGGTTTTTGACCAGGCGTTTCAAAAGCAGTTCATCAATCTTTTGCTGTGGCGGCGCGATGTCCGGCGTTTTCGCACCGACCCGATCCCTAAGGGCGATATCGACGATCTGATCAAGGAAGCCTGCCTGGCGCCGTCTGTCGGCAATTGTCAGCCATGGCGCTTTGTGAAGGTCAATGACCCGAAACGCCGCAAATCAATTCGCGACAGTTTCGAACGCGCCAACAATGAAGCACTTAATGACTATCACGGTGAACGCGCCAAGCTTTATGCGTCGCTGAAGCTTCAGGGCATGGATCAGGCCCCGGTACAGTTGGCCGTCTTTGCCGATGAAGAAACCGAAGCCGGCATGGGCCTTGGGCGCAAGACCATGCCTGAGATGCTTGATTATTCTGCGGTCGCCGCCGTGCAGTTGCTGTGGCTGGCGGCACGTGTGAAGGGCATCGGGGTTGGCTGGGTTTCGATCCTTGAGCCCGATGTGGTTGGCAAGACACTTGATGTGCCAGACCATTGGCGCCTCATTGCCTATCTGTGTATCGGATATCCCGAAGAAGATCACGTCGTGCCCGAACTGGTGCGCGAAGGCTGGCAGGATCGCATTGATCCCGATGCGCTGACACTTGAACGCTGATTGCCAAACCATATTTCAGAACGCAAGGAATACAGAATGTCTGGCGAACCAAGCCAACCGAACAATCCCGAACAGCCGCCTCAAAAAAAGGGCCTGTCGAACGGGGTCTATTTCAAGATCATGGGCTATCTTCTGACCGCGGGTTGGGTCGGGATCATTTTGGCCGCATCCGGCGGGGATTCAAGCCATCCGTTGTTTGACTACATTTTCATTGTGCCGCTGGCGGGCTGGATCATCGGGATGCTGGTTGCGCGCGTGATCGCCAAGAAATCCGGTGCAGACCGGCCATAAGGCAGGTGTTCATCGTTCCAGAAAGGCGCCACCAAACGGCGCCTTTTTATTTTCTGTCATCTGAATTGCGGTTGCGGGTGCGTTCATCGCGATAGCGGTCATCATCGGAAAAGCCGCCAAGCGTCATGATCCCGATGCCCAGACTGATGCTGCCAAAGGTCACAAACAGGCCGAAAAACAGCAGGAAGATAAAGATCGGCGCATCACGCGATGACGTCGCAAGACTGTAAATCCCGCCAATATCGAAATACAGAACCAACGCCCCGAACACCAGCGCGCCAAACCCGCCGTAAGCTGTGTGTTCGATCATGAATTTCACAATCGACCGGGCTTCGCGAGCGGCCTGACTGTTGCGCGCGTCATTGTGCGGATCATGGTTCTGATCGGTCATGTTGTCTTCCCGAAAAAGGTCAGAACAATTCTAGACACAGCCCCAAGACATTACCTTGATCAAACGCAATTCAAGGCCACTGGGCAAGGCAATCAGACAGCACCGGTATCCTCGATCACGTCCTTGCCGCCTTCGATGATGGCAAGGCGAATGCGATCAGATGCCTGATTGACGTCATCGGCACTCTCCCCGCGCACGACAAGCGTAGTGCCAAGCTTTCCTTCACGCAGGAACGGATAGGATCCGATGTCGGTTTCCGGGAAATCGGCCTGAATTTCGCCCAACACCTTGGCGATCGTGCCTTCGGGGATATAGCCGCCGACAGAGCGCGATACCATCGGTTTGCCGCCGATCAGCTGATGTTTGATGCCCTGGAACATGGCCTGCATGATCATCGGCACACCGGCCATGACATAGACGTTTTCCATGCGGAAGCCCGGCGCCTTGGAAATCGGGTTCTGGATCAGCTCCGCCCCGACCGGAATGCGTGCCATACGCAGGCGCGCTTCATTGAGGTCTTCGGGGTTTTCATAATGGCTTTTAAGCAAGTCATGGGCGTCTGCATTGAGTTCAATCGCCACCCCGAATGCCTTGGCAACACATTCCGATGTGATGTCATCGTGGGTCGGGCCAATACCGCCGGTGGTAAAGACGTAATCGAATTTTGCCCGGCATTCATTCACGGTTTGGATGATGGTGGCTTCAATATCGGGAATGACGCGGGTTTCGGCCAAGCGGACGCCAAGCGCATTCAGTTCCTCTGCCAGATAAGGCAGGTTCTTGTCATGGGTGCGGCCAGACAGGATTTCATTGCCGATAATAATCAGACAGGCACGGACCGGATCAGACATCATATCCCCACAACATCATTCAAACTTCAATGCGCGATCTCATACGCCACAAACGCGCAGATGGCTCACAGAAAATCGCGAAGCATCGCCACAAGCGGCACATCGGCCGGCGGCATCGGGTAATCGCCCAGACGGACCGGACGCACCCATTTCACCTGCTGACCTTCCATCGGGGTGATTTCACCCTTCCAGACGCGGCACAGATAAAGCGGCATCATCAGATGGAAATCATCATAAGTGAAGGATGCAAAGGTAAAGGGTGCCAGGCAGCTTTCGGTGATATCAATGCCAAGTTCTTCCTTGAGCTCGCGCACCAGCGCCATTTCGGGGGTTTCACCCGCCTCGACCTTGCCGCCGGGGAACTCCCACAGGCCAGCCATGGATTTGCCTTCCGGGCGCTGAGCGATCAGCACACGATGATCGATATCGACCAGTGCGACCGCACTGACGAACACGGTTTTTTCCGGGATTTTGCCCTGGCGCAGGTCAACCGACATGCAGCCTTTATCTGGTTGTTGTATTGTCATGGCACTGTTTTATCGCGCCATCAAACCTTCGCCAAGTGCAGAAAGCATCGAGGGTCACTTTGCGCGGGTCAGATCAATGTCATCGGGCGCGAGGCCCTTGAGATAACGGTCATATGCGGCTTCAAATGCAGCTTCGATGTCTCGTGTATAGGTGACCGTATCAAACAGCGGACAGGTCTTGATCTGTTCCTGTAATTTCTGCTTCAAGGCCATGATCTTTTCGGGATGAAGCGCCAGATCCAGTGCAATGGCCTCATAGTCCGCTTCATCCTTGGCAATCAGCTCAGACATATTGGCTGCCGTCAAAATGCTGGCCGCCACACGAGCGGCAAATTGCTCTCCGGGCAAGGTCACGAGCGGCAAGCCGGCCCAGAGCGCATCACTCGCCGTCGTGTGTGCGTTGACATTAAAGGTATCGAGTAACAGGTCGGCATGCTTATGGCGTGCGAGATGTTCCGGTTCTGGCGTCTTGTCGGCAAAGACCAAACGGCCTGGATCAATGCCGCGCTTTTGCGCTTCCTTGCGCAGGTTTTCGGCGGCGTAATCGTTGCCCTTGAACAACCAAAGAACCGAGCCCTCAACCTTGCCGAGAAGCCGCATCCAGATATCAAATTCCCGCGGGGTTATCTTGTAGGTGTTGTTGAAACTACAAAATACAAAGCCGGTTTCTGGAAGGCCGAAATCCTTGCGCGTTGTGTTCGTCTCCGGGATGCGGCGTTGGTCATCATTGGGCTGATAGCAATTTGGCAGATAGATCGGCTTTTCAGACAAATACTTTTTGTGCGTTTCAGGCGCGGTGAACTTGTCGACAATCATATATTCGATGAAGTCAGCCCCGATAGAACCCGGATTGCCAAGATAGTTGATCTGAACCGGGGCGATGCGCCGGGCAAAGATACCAATCCGTCCCATCCGCGTGTGGCCCTTAAGATCGATGGCGATATCGATGTTCTTTTTACGCGCGAGCTGCACAATCGCCTCGTCCGAGGAACCCGAGACATCAGAGAAACTATCAAAATAGTTTATCGCCTCATCAAGGCTCCGGCTTTCCTTGACCACCCCATATGAGAAGCCGTGAATTTCGAACTTGTCGTGATCATGATTTCGGAGCAGCCCCATCATCAGCGATAGTGTCGCATGGTCATGGAAGTCGGCTGAAAAATAGCCGATACGCAACTTGGCCGGGCGCATTGATGGAACGCCCCCTTGCCACGTCGCCCCTTGCCCGAATTTGGCCGAGACGAATTTCCGACATCGGGCCAATTGCCTTTCCGGCGCGTCTTCAAGGGGTAGCAGCGAAAATGGTGTTACTTCTTCGCCCTCTATTCCCAGTGTCTTGGCGACACGCGAAAAGGCATCAAGCCAGGACCAATCGCACATCATTGCCAAACTATAGAACCGGTTTGCCACGGCACTTTTCAGATCCGGGTTCAGAGCATTGGCCTTGGCGTAGCTTTGGGCTGCTGCGGGTAATTGTCCCTTGCTAAAAAACACATGGGCCAAGTTGGCATAGGCGTCGGCGAATTGCGGGTCGAGCTGAAGCGCCTTGGCAAAATACTGCTGGGCAGTATCAAGCTGCCCAACTGTCATCAGGACAATGCCGGCTCCGTTATAGGCCGGGGCATAGTAGGCGTCGCAACTTGCCGCGCGCTGATAGCATTGAAGCGCTTCGTTGAACTTGCCAATGATTTGATAAAACACACCAAGATTTTGATGAGATTTAGGGTTTTGCGGAGCAAGTTCGACAACCTTCTCGAAGCACATCGCTGCCTGCCCATTATCCTTTTTGAGGAAATGGGCATTTGCCAAAACATCCCAGAGCACAACCGCGTTGGGTTCGGTTTTCAGAAATTCTTCGCACATGGAAATGGCCAGATCCGGCTGATTATTCGCGATCACCTTTTTTGCGCGCGACACCACCTGTTCCACCGCAGTGCTCAAAACTTCTTCCTCATTTCCTGTGCAAAATTCGCCACTACGTTATTGGCTGACAAGGTCAATGTCCCCCGGCGCCTGTTGGCGGAGATAGCGCTCATAGGCCGTGTCATAACCCCGCTCCAGATCAAGGGTATATGATTTTGTATCAAACAGCGGACAGGCTTTGACGTTTTCTTTGACCTTTACCTTCATGGCAGCGGTCTTTTCCGGGTGCAAAGCAAGATCAAGGGCAATCGCCTCGTACTCTTCTTCGGATTTGGCAATCAGTTCGGGAAGATCTGCCGCCTTTAGAACGCTTGCGGCGACCCGGGCGGCAAATTGTTTTCCGGGAAGGGTTACAAGCGGCAATCCGGTCCAAAGCGCATCACTTGCCGTGGTATGAGCATTAACATTGAAGGTATCGAGGAACAGGTCGGCATGTTTGTGACGGGCGAGGTGTTGTTCCTCGGGCAGATAGCCGGCAAAGACAAGGCGGGCAGGATCCACGCCGCGATTTCCGGCTTCCTTGCGAAGGTTGAGCATCGCGTCCTCGCTGCCTTCGAACAGCCAAAGAACAGAACCATCTACCTTCTTAAGCAAGCGCATCCAGATATCGAATTCACGCGGCGAAATCTTGTAATTGGCATTGAACGAACAGAACACGAAGCCATTTTCCGGTAAGCCCAACTCGGTGCGTGCTTGGGTGTTTTCCGGGAACTCCCGACCGCCGTCATTGGGCTGATAGCAATGCGGCATGTAGATGATTTTTTCGCTATAGGCATTCTTGTATTCGTCGGGGATGATGGCGTGATCTGCGATCAGATAGTCGATGTAATTGGCCCCCAAAGTCCCCGGATAACCAACATAGTTAATCTGAATTGGCGCCATCCGATAGGCAAATAGCTGTGGCCGCCCTGATTGTGTGTAGCCCTTTAGATCAATCGCAATATCGATCCCTTGGTCACGCGCATGCTGAACGATTTTCCGGTCCGAAAAATTACGGACATCCCAGTTTCTATCGACCAGTTTTTGCAACTGAGCGCGACGCCAGCCATCTGTGACACCGCCATAACTGTAGGTGTGGATTTCAAAGCGGCTTTTATCGTGGTCCCTGAAAAGCCCCATCATCAGGGATAGCGTCGCATGATTGTGAAAGTCCGCCGAAAAATAACCGATTTTCAGTTTCTGCGGACGGGCACCCGGTCGCCGGAATTGCGGGAAACTATCGCGTACGGCCAGCTCCCCAGCTCTGTTCTCTGAACGCTTTTTCTGCGCGTATGGGTCGTCTTCAAAATGCAATAAGGAAAACGGCGAAACACAGTTCCCCGGATTGCCGATCGCCCTTACGTTTTGAAATTCGGGAGCAAGAAGAGACCAGTCACAAATTTGCGCACGTGCATACAAAAAGTCAGACAGTGCCGACATACTACTTGGATGAAGTTTAGCAACTTTTTCAAATGCTTGTTTAGCAGCAGCACGTTTTTTGTTTCGATATAGAATGACGGCAAGATTATGGTATGCATCCGCTAAATTTGGGTCGTTGGTAATCGCCTGCACGCAGAATCTTTCGGCTTCGTCAAAACGCTGCATTTCCATCAGAACGGTCGCGCAGCTGTTCAAGATGTTGGCGTTTTTGGCCTGAAGATAGCTGGCGTTTTGATAGGCTTGCAGTGCTAGGCCTAATTTCTTCTGGGATGAAAACAGGTTTCCAATATTAACCCAAGCGGTCGCAAAGTTTTTGTCGAGCTCAATTGCCTTACGCAGGCATTTTTCTGCTTCTACCTGCTTTTGATCCCGAGCGTAGGCAAACCCCAGCAGGTTCCACACCTGAGCATTTTCCGGAGCACTTTCGACAAGTTGCTTTGCCAGTTCAATCGCCCTTGCAAACGCGCCCTGCTCAATCAGCTGCGAGGCTTTCATGAAAGCCTGTTGCGCGGAAATACCATTTCCGGATGCGGAATCACGCAACTTCTCAAGAGCGGCTTTCGCGCGTGTGTTTTTCGGGTAGTCCTGAAGAAACTGTTCGTACAGCTTGATCGCTTCGTCAATCTGGCCCTGATTTTCGAGCTTTTTTGCGCGTTTGGACAGTTGATCGAATGAGGACACTTTGACGGGATCTCCGAATTTGAACTTTGCCCGGAAAGTCTAGGGAGCAGGCAATTAAGGACTCATAAATACATCCCAACAATACACATGCGACGTGCTGCTTTACAGGTCTGGATTGTCAAAATCCGAGGACATAACGGGTGTGGTCAGCGCAAACATCCATTTGATTGTTTTAAACGGAATTCAGTGCGCTAACGTATTGACTATATAAACGATAATTTTTGCATAGATCGGCACCCCGAATGTTTCCCAAAAAGTTTCTGAGCATGACGACCAATTCCATTGTCGCAATGGTGCTTCTGGCCGGATGTGACAAGCTTGGTGCTTATAATCACTGGCAGGCTGGCGATTTAGAACCTGATATCGCGGCACTTTCCTATGGCCCGGATGAGCGGCAGGTTCTGGATCTTTATTTGCCCGATCCCTCCCTTCAGCCGGCCCCACTTGTGATCTGGTTTTATGGTGGTTCCTGGGATTCTGGTGATCGCGGCAAGTACGCCTTTATTGCCAAACGTTTTACCGAATTTGGCTATGCGGTTGCCATTCATGATTACCGATTGGTGCCCGATGTTCGTTTTCCGGACTTTATCGAGGACGGGGCGTCTGCGATCGCCTTTATGAAAAACTATGCCGGGCAAAACCCAGGTCAGATCAAGGATGTCCCGATTATGTTGGCCGGTCATTCCGCCGGGGCCTATAACGCCGTTCAGCTGGTTGCAGACCAGCAATATCTGCAAGCTGTCGGGCTTGATGCCGATGACATTGCCGGCATCATCGGGCTTTCGGGCCCGTATGATTTTTACCCCTATGATGTTGCGGCCACCCGAAATGCGTTTGGCGAGACACCGGCCGATCAGAGCCAGCCGGTCGCGATGGATCTTACGCATATGCCGCCGCTTTTGTTGATTACGGGCACCCGTGATCACACAGTCTTTCCGCGCAATTCGCGCAAACTCGCCGAACTGGCCCCGAGCGCGGAACTTGTCGAAGTCCCCGAAACGGGCCATGCCGGAACCCTGATTGCGCTGGGGTTCTATCTGACAACCGATGATGCAGTGCTGAATCCGGTCAAACAGTTCCTGCAAAGCCACCTGCCAACCAAGGCCCTGGCAGCAAGCAACTGACAAAGAAAAAGCGCGCATCCCGAAGGAGCGCGCTTTTTCTTTAATTCATGGCCAAAGTGATCAGTTCAACTGACCGTGGCAATGCTTGTATTTCTTGCCAGATCCGCAAGGGCAGGCCTGGTTGCGGGCAACGCGGCCCCAAGTAGAGGGATCGTTGGGATCGAAATTGCCCGGCTGACGCGACTGAACGGTTGCGGTATCGACACCCTGCTCGGTTGCTTCGAGTTCGTCGCGGTTTTCGCGCATTTCCTGTTGCGGACGGCGCGGTGCTTCGAGGTCTTCGGGGCGCGGGGTCGATTGCAGTTCGACATGCGACAGCATCTGGGTCACGCGTTCGCGCAAGGATACCAGCATGGCTTCAAACATGTTGAAGGCTTCGCGCTTGAACTCGTTGAGCGGGTCGCGCTGGCCATAGGCGCGCAGGCCAATGCCCTGACGCAGGTGATCAAGGGCAAGAAGATGCTCTTTCCATGACTGGTCAAGGAGCTGCAGCACGAGGCTTTTTTCAACCTGGCGCATGATGTCAGCACCATAGTTGGCAACCTTGGCCGCCATTTTCGCATCCGCTGCCTTTTCAATGCGTTCGCGCATGACTTCCTGATCGATGCCTTCTTCCTTGACCCAATCAGAAATCGGCAGATCAAGACCCAGAAGACGGGTAACTTCTTCGTGCAGGCTGGCGGCTTCCCACTGCTCGGGATAGACCTTGGCCGGGCAGTATTTGTCGACCATGTCTTCGATGACTTCGGCGCGCATGTCAGCAACGTCTTCGGCAACGTTCTTGGCCTGCATCAGATCGCGGCGCTGTTCATAGACGACCTTACGCTGGTCATTCATGACATCGTCAAATTTCAGAACGTTCTTACGAATGTCGAAGTTGCGTGCCTCGACCTTCTGCTGGGCTTTCTCAAGCGCCTTGTTGATCCACGGATGGTAAATTGCTTCACCTTCCTGCAGACCCAGTTTCTGCAGCATGCCGTCCATGCGCTCTGACCCGAAAATACGCATCAGGTCATCTTCAAGCGACAGATAGAATTTCGATCCACCCGGGTCACCCTGACGGCCGGAACGACCACGCAGCTGGTTATCCACACGCCGTGATTCATGGCGTTCGGTACCGATCACAAACAGGCCACCAGCGGCGAGAACCTTTTCCTGATCAGCCTTGACCTCGGCTTTGATCTTTTCAATCGCGGCCGCACGTTTGGCTTCGTCGGTGACATTAGCCAGCTCGTGTTCAACGCGCATTTCAACGTTGCCACCAAGTTTGATGTCGGTACCACGACCGGCCATATTGGTGGCAATCGTGATCGCACCCGGCGCACCGGCCTGGGCCACGATCAAGGCTTCGCGTTCATGCTGCTTGGCGTTGAGAACTTCGTGCGGGATTTTCTTCTTTTTCAGAAGATCGGACAGAATTTCCGATTTCTCGATCGAGACCGTCCCGACAAGGGCCGGCTGGCCGCGCTTGTGGCAATCTTCGAGCTGTTCGGAGATCGCAATCCACTTTTCATTGGCGGTGCGATAGATCTCGTCATCGGCATCTTTACGGGCAATCGGTCGATGGGTCGGTATTTCGACAACCTGAAGGTTGTAGATTTCCTCGAATTCTTCAGCCTCGGTCATTGCCGTACCGGTCATCCCGGCAAGGGTCGGATAGAGACGGAAATAGTTCTGGAAGGTGATCGATGCCAGAGTCTGGTTTTCGTTCTGGATCTTGACCTTTTCCTTGGCTTCGAGTGCCTGATGCAGGCCATCGGAATAACGGCGGCCTTCCATCATACGACCGGTAAATTCGTCAATGATGACGACCTTGTCGTCCTTGACGATATAGTCGGTGTCTTTCTGGAACAGCTTGTGCGCACGCAGCGCCTGATTGACGTGATGGACCAGATGAACGTTGGCAACGTCGTAAAGCGTGCCTTCGGTCAGGATGCCCATTTCCATCAGAAGCTGTTCGGCGTGTTCGGTGCCTTCTTCGGTCAGGGTAACCGCACGCGCCTTTTCGTCCTTTTCGAAGTCTTCTTCGATCAGTTTCGGGATCAGCGCATCAATCGAGCGGTAAAGTTCGGAGCTGTCTTCGGCAGGGCCCGAAATGATCAGCGGGGTACGGGCTTCGTCAATCAGGATCGAGTCGACTTCATCGACGATCGCAAAGTTGAACGGGCGCTGCACCATGTCTTCGAGACGGAACTTCATGTTATCGCGCAGATAATCAAAGCCGAGCTCGTTATTGGTCGCATAGGTGATGTCACAGGCATAAGCCGCACGGCGCTGATCATCGGTCATGCCATGCATGATCACGCCCACGGTCAGGCCAAGGAAGCCATAGACCTCGCCCATCCATTCCGCGTCACGACTTGCCAGATAATCGTTGACCGTCACCACATGAACGCCCTTGCCCTCAAGCGCGTTCAAATAAACCGGCAGGGTCGAAACCAGGGTTTTACCTTCACCGGTTTTCATCTCGGCGATTTTGCCAGATGTCAGAACCATGCC
>NZ_DGMR01000039.1:331084-334832 GCF_002388495.1 Thalassospira sp. UBA4513 | reverse complement strand
TCGCGGATGGTGGCAAAGGTATCAGGAAGGATGTCGGTCAGAGTCTCGCCGTTCTTGAGACGTTCGCGCAGCCAATCGGTCCTGGCGCGCAGTTCGTCATCAGTAAGCTTTTCGACTTCGGGTTCCAGGGCATTGATTTGCTCGACCGTGGCCCGCAGGGCTTTGACTTCACGATCGTTAGCTGAACCGAAAATTTTCCGGGCAATAGCGCCGAGCATTAATACGTTCCTGAACAAATAAATTAAGACACAATGAGGCCCGACAGAAAGCGGAGCCCGATCACAGATAGAACCCTGCCTGCCATCTGTCAACGGAACGAGCCAATATCGCTAATGTTGGGCTGAAAATTACCGGTTTTCGCCGCGGTCCCCGGACACATCCGGACGGTTTCACGTTTTCGTTTTTGGCGGTTGATCCCTTCTTGCTTGAGAAATGCGAGAAATCGGCGTACCATTCGCCTAATAGTTTTAAACCCTAACAGAGCATGTAGCTCGTTTTGGCACGCAGGGTTGCCCCGAAAGCGCTGCCAAATCACGTCCTCAGGAGGAGGATTATGGTCGATTTCTCAGCGCTTAATCCATTTCGTCAGGGCCAATCCGCCCTTCAGGATGCGCGTCAGCCCATTTCAAAAAGTAATCCCGATGCCGGTAACAGTGCTGCACAGGCGCGAACTGATGCGCGCGATCAGGTTGATCCGGTTGCGTTGTCAGACGATGCGCTTGCCGCACATAATGACAGCCAAAAGCTTGCCCCGGCGGCTGGAAAATCGCTGTCGAACAAGTCCCTGACAACCGAAGAACTGTTTGAACGCGCACTTGATGCGTCGCTTGAGATGATTCGCGGCAGTGTGCAGGAAATGTTCGCGCTTTCGGGCATGTCCGAAGAAGATGCGATTGCTGCAACGGATGCCATGTTCAATGGTATTCGCGATGCTGCCAGCGGGCAGGACCAATTCGAGTTTTCCTTTGATCAGGCGATCGCCAGCCACAGCAAAACCGCCATTTCATATGCCGGGGCCAATGGTGCCGCGGTTGGCGTATCGGAATCCGCCATGATGGCGGTCCAGTCGCTTGATATCAGCATCAACAACGAAACCGGCGAGTTCTCGTTTAATTACGAGGCTGCCAAGATCGAAGTTGTAAAGACCCAAGCCATCGCAATTGGCAACAGTGCCGGTGCCGCCCTTGGCGCACTTGGCGCGGTTATGGATGGACTGGGTGGCGGGTCGCTTGTGGATATGCTGGGCAACCCGGCCAGTGCCGAGAATGGCGGACTTCTGTTTGATATCAATGACAACGGAGTCGCTGAATTTATTCGTGAACTGATGAACGCAACAGTCGGTTCTGATGATACGTCCGAAGAGGGCGACTCAGCCGGTGCTGCGCAGACCAATGGTCAGGCGCTTGCGGCTGAACGGATGGCGGCCCTGAATGCCCAGATCACTGAACAGTTCATGGAACAGGCAACCCTGATCGTACGCAGCATCAATCAGCCGGTTGACGGTACTGGCGAGGGTGCCGGTCCGCTTCAGCTGACCGTTGATATGATGATGCCGATGGGCCTCTTTGGTCAGGATGATGGCAAGGCCACCTTCACGTTCCCGAATGGTGAAACCGTGCCCGTCACTGACCCGACACAGGAACAGGATGTTCTGATTTAACTGCGACGGGATGTCGTGACCGGCATCCCGCAGCCCTTCAGGAAGGAGGTGCTGTATGTTTGATTCCTCAACACTATCCAATCCGACCGCCGCCCAGAATGCCGCGGCCCTTGCCGCGTCACGTGCCGCGGCAAATGGTGCCGTCAATTCGGATGCCGATGGAAATCAAGATGGCGAACTGTCCCAGCAACGCGCCATCATCGACCAGATTGATCTCAGCATCGAGGCCAACCAGCGCATCGAACAAGCAATGGGGTCGTTCCAGCATCCCGTTCTGGAATTCGAGACCAATGTGCTTGAAATCTATAAGGGGCTAAAACCCGCATTAGATGATGCACAGACGCGCCTGAACCGCGAGGCTTTCATCGTTCTTGCCATGATGGGCATTCCGCCAGCCAAGGCGCGCGCGATGGCCAATGCCATGACGGGTGGTGATCCGGGTGATCTGAAACTTGCCAATACCAGTGGCAACGGCGGCGCTGACTCCGTTCATGATCTGGCGGTCAGCATGTCGCACGGCAAGGCCAAGGTTAATCTTGGGCAGGTGTCGGTTAGTTCCCGCCAGGTACAGATCGATTTCTCATCGATTGAAACCCGGTTTGCCAAGACCGCCGGGAAAATCGATATTTCCGTCTCCGAGTTCAAGGCCCATATCGAAATGATCCGGGTTGAAATCGCCCAAGCGTTTCAGAAGGATCCACTGATCCTTGATCTGGATGGCAATGGCATCGACATCACCAGTCTTGAAGATGGCGCAAAGTTTGACATTGATGGTGATGGATCGCTTGATCAAACCGCCTGGGTCAGCGGCGGGGATGCGCTGTTGGCACTTGATCGCAATGGTGATGGTGAAATCAACGATGGCACCGAACTGTTTGGCGATCAAAACGGTGCCAAAGACGGCTTTGCCGAACTGGCCAAATATGACGACAACCAGGATGGCGTGATTGACGAAAGTGATGCGGTGTTCAGCTCGCTCGTTTTGCTACGTGCCGATGGAAGCCAGAGCAGCTTGGCAAGCGAGGGGATCAAATCGATCTCGCTGACCCTGATCACACCATTGGATGAACGGCTGATCGGCGGGGATCTGGTGGCCAAATCGGGTTTCACCCGCACAGACGGGTCACAAGGCATGGTCGGTGAAGTGCTGTTTGACGTTCGGGCCTGAACAGTCCCAACCGTGTCAAAATTTCACATAATTGTCGTCCGAGCATTGCCCGCCTTGCGGGTGATGCGCGCGTCAGCGCAAAGATACACATCACAACATGCTGACACGCAAATTTAGCTTCTTCACATTTTAGACAGAAAGCTTTGCCAAAAGGTGCGACATCCACGGCGAAGCCTTGTGCAGGCACAACTTATGTGTTTTACCCGTGGGCAGAGGCATTGGGCATAAGCCCATCTGAAATCAAAGTCTGGAGAAACTATGCTGCGCAAATCCCTTCTTGCTGCTTCCCTGGCAACCGTCATTTTCGCATCCCCTGCCATGGCACAGGACGCTGCACCGGCAGAAGACCCGGTGCTGGCGACGGTCAATGGTGAGGACATTCTTGAATCAGAAGTCCGCGCAACCCAGCAGGGCCTGCCGCAACAGTATCGCCAGCTCCCGTTTGACATGCTTAAGGCCGACCTTCTGACCCGCGAAATCAATCAGCGCCTGCTGATGGATGCCGGTAGCGAAGCCGGTCTGGCTGATGACGAGGAAGTCAAAGCACAGATCGCAGCCCTTGAGCGCCGCCTGATCGCGGAAACCTATCTGGATCGTGCGCTCAGTGATGCGATCACCGATGATGCGATCGAAGCAAAATACGAAGAATTCATTAAAACCAACGAGCCGGAGCCGCAGGTCCACGCCCGCCACATCCTGCTTGAAAGCGAAGAAGACGCAAAAGCCATCATCGCAGAACTTGACGATGGTGCCGACTTCGTCGAACTCGCCAAAGAAAAATCGACCGGCCCGTCCGGCCCGAACGGTGGTGATCTTGGCTTCTTTAACCGTGGCGACATGGTTGCACCGTTTGCCGAGGCAGCCTTTGCCATGGAACCGGGCACCTATTCGAGCGAGCCGGTTCAGACCCAGTTCGGCTG
>NZ_DGMR01000039.1:330571-330994 GCF_002388495.1 Thalassospira sp. UBA4513 | reverse complement strand
TTCGGCTGGCACGTGATCAAGGTTGAAGAGAAAAAAGAAGGCACCCAGCCGTCGCTTGACGAAGTCCGTCAGCAGCTGGTGGCCGAAATCAGCCGTGATGCGTTCAACGCACTTGTCGAAGACCTGCGCTCTGATGCCGAAATCGTCAACTATGTCGAAATCGAAGCCGCGAAGGCAGCAGAAGAAGCCGCCAAGGAAAAGCCGGCGGAATAATCCCGCAGACTTCGCGGTCAGTATCAATTGATCGCGACAGGTTTTAGAGAATTCGAAAACGGGGTGCAGCCATTGGCTTCGCCCCGTTTTTTACACATCATTTGATCGCGTAAATTCATTCTACCGCTTGCTTTTCGTCGCCATTGCGGCAGGATGGACCGACTTATCCAATAAAGGAAACTGCACTGATGGTTGCGACTGCCATTTCAC
>NZ_DGMR01000039.1:330126-330434 GCF_002388495.1 Thalassospira sp. UBA4513 | reverse complement strand
CGCTATAAGGGGCGCCCGGATGTGCTGTTGGCCGAACTCGCGCCAGACACGCAGGTTGCCGGTGTCTTCACCACGTCGACCACTGCATCGGCGGCGGTCCGCTGGGGACGTGAGGCGCTTAAGGGTGGTACGGCACGTGCCTTTTTTGTCAATGCGGGTAACTCGGTCGCCTTTACCGGCAAGGCAGGCGAAAAGTTCGTTGCTGACAAGGTCGAAGCCGCGTCCAAGGCGCTGGGTTGTGCAAAGACCGAAATCTTTACCGCATCGACCGGCGTGATTGGCGAGCCGACCACGGCAAACCGCATCAC
>NZ_DGMR01000039.1:264114-329953 GCF_002388495.1 Thalassospira sp. UBA4513 | reverse complement strand
GCCGCCAAGGCCATCATGACCACCGATACCTTCCCCAAGGGCGCGTCGGCCACCGCGACCATCAATGGCAAGACCGTGACCATTGCCGGTATCGCCAAGGGATCGGGCATGATCGAGCCGAACATGGCAACCATGCTGAGCTTTGTGTTTACCGATGCCGCCCTGCCGCACAATGTGCTGCAAGCCATTCTGGCCGATTGCAACAATCGCAGCTTCAACGCGATTACGGTTGATAGCGATACCTCGACATCGGACACGCTTCTGGTGGCTGCCACCGGCAAGGCGGGCAATGACGCAATCAGTGACGTCAACGATCCGGAACTTGCCGCGTTCAAGGCAGCATTTGAAGACGTGCTGCGTGATCTTGCCCATCAGATCGTTCGCGATGGCGAAGGTGCTTCGAAATTCATCACCGTCAAGGTCACCGGTGCCGTGAACGAAAAAGAAGCCAAGACTGCCGCAAAGGCCATTGCCAACTCCCCGCTTGTCAAAACCGCGATTGCCGGTGAAGACGCCAACTGGGGCCGTATCGTCATGGCAGTTGGTAAATGCGGTGTAACCGCCGATCCGAACAAGCTGAGTGTTGCAATCGGTGGCATTACATTGGCCAAGAACGGTGAACGTGTTGCCGATTACGACGAAGGCCCGGTCGAAGCCCACATCAAGGGCCAGTATATCGACATTGATGCCGATCTTGGCTTTGGCGATGGCGCGGCCACGGTTTGGACCTGTGATCTGACGCATGGCTACATCTCGATCAATGCGGATTACCGCAGCTAGGCGATCATAGTCCTGCGCACTAAAAAAACGCCGCCTTCACTGAGGGCGGCGTTTTACGTTTTCGGGTCGTGACCGGCAGAGGTTATCTCTTGCCGGGAATATAGCCATTAAGGATCAGGCCGACATTGGCACCTTCAAGTTCGGTTTCGCTTAGATCCGTGGCGCCAAAGGCGACGCCGGCAACGTTTGCCTTGGTCAGATTGGCGCCCTTCATCTTGGCTTCGTCAAATACCGAGTTGCGCAAATCGGCCTGTTCGAAATTGACATCCGAAAGATCCGCGTTCCAGACGACGCCGGTCTTCTCGCCCTTCTTGTCGCGCTGATCGACACCGCCAAAGTGAACGCCCTGAAACACACCCTCGCTACAGTCTGATCCCGCCATGCGCACACCATCCAGCACCGCACCATTCATGCGGATTTTATGCATGTCGGCTTCGCGCATCGAACACATGGCAAGAATGGTATCGACAAAAAGCGTGCCGCGCAAAATGCATTTGTCAAAGACGGCGCCCGACAGGTCCATGCCCGAAAAGTCCATGCCCGACAAATCGCGACCGGCAGCAATCATTGGCATGCCGGTTTTGCCGCCGGTTGCCAGCCACGTGCTATGGCCGTTTACAAGTTCGCGAATATCATCAACCAGCGGGGCCGTCGGCGTACCGCCACCGATTGAGTAGGATGTGTTGGCCTGCGACAAATCGACATCCTGCAAGTCGACATTGCGCAGGTTCGCACCGCTCAGATCCGCCCCGACAAGTTCCGTCCCGGCAAGCTTCGCCCCCTTGAGGTTGGCATTGCGAAGCTTTGCGCCATTCATCTTGCACCCGGTCAGATCAGCGCCTTCGAGGTTGACGGCAAACATGTTGGCGTCACTCATATCGGTATGCGCAAGGCGCGATCCGGACATGTTGGCACCGGCCATATTGGCCCCCCACATCATCGCACCTTCGAGGTCGGTATTTGACATGTCGGTTTCGCGTTTGACCGTGCGTTCACGAGCCCCTTCAAGGACCACCATGATGCCTGCGCGCAAATCAATGCCGTTCAGGTTGGCATTGCGCAAACTGGACCGTGCCATATTGGCCCCGCGCAGATCGGCGCGTTCAAAGGTCGAATTTTCGAGATCAGCCTCAACAAAGTTTGCGCCAAACAGGTCACAGAAATCGAAACAAACGTCGCGCGCCGATGCCTGAATGAAGTTTGCACCGGGCAATACCGCCTCTTTCAGGCTGATCTTACTCATTTTGATGCGGGAAAGATTGCAGTTGCGCTTTTGCATGCGCACGCCGCCGGGCTTTTGATTGAGATACAGTTGATGCTTTTTGATTGAATCAATCAATTCCGAACGCGATGACATTCAGTAGAAAACCCCAAGATCTAATTTATATTTTTTTTATTTAGGGTTATAGAATGCAGCAGATTTCGGGTGACGCAACATGTTTACGACATTGCGCAAAATCGACGCGTTTTGGGGATGTAAAAAGCGGAAAAACCTATCCTGAGGCCTAAAAAACCTAACCTTATTGGGGTTAGGAGTTAAACCTTGCGCGGAATGATGCCGGTCAGAATCGAGCCGGTGTTGGTACCATCAAGATCGACGTCGCTTAAGTCCGTTTCACCAAAGGCAACACCGGAAATATTGGCCTTGGAAAGCTTGGCCCCCTTCATGTGGGGTTCATCAAAAACCGAGTTTCGAAGGTCAGCGTGTGAAAAGTCCGTCGCATGAAGGTCTGCGCGCCAGACCTCGCCCGTTTTCTGTCCCTTGGCATCACGCTGTTCAACCCCACCGAACTTGACGCCCTGAAGCACGGCCTTGGTGCAGTTGGCATAGGACATCCGCACACCGTTCATGATCGACCCGCTAAGTCGGGCGCGGGACAAATCGGCATTGCGCATCGATGCCATGACCAGAATGGTATCGACCAGCAAAACACCGCGCAGGATGCAATCATCAAAACATGCCGCTGAAAGATCAAACCCGGTGAAATCAAGTTCGGTCAGATCACGACCGGTTACATCAAGGCGTGCGCCCGATATGCCGCCACTTGTCAGCCACTCGGTATGGGCATTGAGCAAGATGCGAATATCATCGGGCAAAGGCGTTGCAGCCTTGCTGCCAATCGAATTTGACGTATTGGCCTGCGACAGATCAACGTTCGACAGATCAACATTGCGCAGATTGGCACCAGACAAGTCGGTGCCCAGCAAAAGCGTATCCTTGAGCTTTGCACCCTTGAGGTTCGCGTTCTTGAGCTTTGCGCCCGACAGGTTGCAGCCCGAAAGATCCGCGCCGGCAAGGTTGACGGCAAACATGTTGGCGTCGCTCAGATCCGCATCGGCAAGCCGGGCACCGGACATGTTGCTTTCGGCCAGATTGGCACCGGACAGCACCGATCCCTGAAGGTCTGCGTTGGTCAGATCTGTTTGTCGTTTGACCTTTTTTTCGCGTCCGGCATCGACAATCACCATCACACCAGATCGAAGATCGGCACCCGTCAGGTTGGCATTGCGCAGTTTGGCACGCGCCATGTTGGCACCGCGCAAGTCGGCGCGCATGAAGCTTGAACCTTCGAGATTAGCCTCGACAAAGTTTGTTCCGAACAGATCACAGAAATCAAATTTGACATCCTGAATCTGGGCCTGGATGAAATTGGCACCGGGAAGCACCGCATCTTCAAGACTGATCTTGCTCATCTTGATGCGCGACAGGTTGCCATTGCGGAGCTGCAATCGCCGACCGCCGGGCTGCTTCATGATAAAGAGCTGATGCTTTTTGATTGCATCAACCAGTTCGGTGCGTGTTGTCATTTGGTGGGCGGTACCCCCGATCAATCGGAAACAGCGCATGGACGCCAAGGTTCCGAAAATTCTTATAAAGTATACCCGTCAATGACAGTGAACATTCTGACAAAACATGACAATTAAGCCCCCTGGTTCACTGGCATAAATATATGATTACACAATACTTATCGCGTTGCATGGTTTTCTTGCGCCCTGTTGCGGATCTGACAATCGTGCGGTCGATATTGCGGAGCAATGTGTTTGCAACGGCAGCGCCATATATGGGCCGGACCACGCAGGCAACCGGCCTGTGATTTTGCGATCTTGTATGGGGTTCCGCCCGCCCCCATCTGCAAAATGTATTTAAGAAGAAGCGGGTAAAATGCACCACATTCTGTTTGTTGATGATGATGCCAACATCCTGAACGGATTGCGCCGACGTCTGCGCAGCACCCGTCCCGAGTGGAACCTGCATTTCGCCAATAGCGGGTCTGAGGCCATCGAACTTGCCGAAAACAAGGATCTCGACGTCATCGTTTCAGACATCCAGATGCCTGGCATGGACGGTGTAACCTTGCTTGAAACCTTGCAGAAAACCCATCCCGATGCCGTACGTATCATTCTGACCGGTCATGCCGATAACGCATCCTATCTGCGTACCATCGGCCCGGCACACCAGTTTCTGAGCAAACCTTGCGATCATGAAACCCTGGTCGACAGTATCGAAAACGCCCTGGGTCTGCGTCAGTTATTACGAAGCCCCGAACTTAGGACCCTTGTCGCTGGTTCCAAGAGCCTCGCCTCGCCGCCCGACACCTATATGCGTCTGGAAACGGCCTTTTCGAACCCGAATTACGCGCTTGATACCATCAGCAAAATTGTTGAGTCCGATATCGCGCTGACCACCGAAGTTTTGAAACTGACCAACTCGTCCTATTTCGCAGTGACCCAGAATGTTTCGTCGGTCGCGCATGCGGTCAGGATGCTGGGGATGGAAACGCTTAAGGCACTGGCCCTTTTTGTCGGTCTATATCGCGGCTTTGACGGCCCGGCCAGTCAGGCAGCCAATCTTAAACGCCTGTGCCACCGCTCCCAGCAGATTGGCGTTACTGCCGCCCTGATTGCCGAATATGAACGGCTTCCGCGTGAAATTTGTCACGCTGTGCCATCCATCGGGATGCTTAGTCACATCGGCACGTTGATCCTTTATACCAAGCGCCCCGATGAGATGCAGGCGGTCATTGACCGTGTTGAAAAAGAAGGCATTTCAATTGATCAGGCGGAGGCCGAACAATTCGGGGCCGGACATGCCGAAATCGGTGCCTATTTGCTTGGATTGTGGGGGTTCCCTGCCCCGGTCATTCAGGCAGTTGCCTATCATCATCGGCCAATGGATTTACCGCACCAGGAAATGACGGCCTTGACCGCGATCTATGTTGCGCAACATCTGACACGTGAAATTGCCGATCGTGATGCCGGACGGACGGTCGAAAGCACGATCGATCAGGAATATCTCGCCCAGATCGGCAAGCAGAGCCACATTGAAGAATGGACCAATATTGCGGCTGTTGTGTCCGGCAAATACCGCGAACTGACCAACAACTAGATCACGTGTCCTGATGTGCGCCGTCGTCAGAAAAAGGGGCAAAAAGGACACAACCCTCCACATATGCGGACTATCAAAGATCCTTTGCAGGCCCCATGTATAGACCATGGAGCACACGCATGAGGTGAAAATGAGCGTCATCCTTTTTGTCGATGATGACAAAAATATTCTGGATGGTTTGCGTCGCCGGTTACGCTCGGTCCGGTCCGGCTGGGAGCTGCATTTCGCGCATGACGCGGAAAGCGCCTTGGCGAAGGCTGCCGAAATGGAACCGGATGTCGTCGTTTCCGACATGCGCATGCCCGGAACCGATGGCGCAGAACTTTTGACCATCATGCAGGAAAAACACCCGCATAGCGCGCGTATCATTCTGTCGGGTTTTGCCGAGGAAGAGGCAATCCTGCGCACGGTTGGCCCGGCGCACCAGTATCTGGCCAAACCGTGTGATGATCAGATGCTGGTCGAAACCATCGAGAACGCGCTTGATCTGCGTAACCTTCTGACCAATCCGGACCTGCGTGCACTTGTTGGCGGGATTGATGCACTGGCCTCCCCGCCGATAACCTATACCAACCTTGTCAAGGCATTGGAAAACCCGCTGACCAGCAACGAGCAGCTTACGACCATCGTTGCATCGGACATTGCGTTAACCGCCGAAATCCTGAAGCTGACCAATTCTGCGTATTTTGCGGTCAGCCAGAAAATCACATCTGTCTCGCAAGCCATCCGCATGATTGGCGTCGATACGCTTAAGGCGCTTGCGCTGTTTATCGGTCTGTTTCGCAGTTTTGACGGCCCCAAGCCGGCGGTCACGCGGATGATGCAACTGTGCAAACGCAGCCAGCAGCTTGGCGTTGTCGCCACCTTGATCGCCGAACAGGAAAAGCTTCCGAAGGAAGTGATCAGTGTCATGGCAGCTGTGGGCATGCTGAGCCATACCGGCAGCTTGATCCTTTATGCCTATCGCGCCAATGAAATGGCCGAGGTCATCAAGCGGGTCGAAACCGAAGACATTCCGATTAACGTTGCCGAACGTGACCAGTTTGGCGCGTCCCACCCGGAAATTGGTGCGTACCTTTTGGGTCTGTGGGGCTTTCCAAGCGCCATGGTGCAGACGGTTGCCTATCACCATCGCCCGCAAGACACGCGGCATACCGAAATGAATGCGCTTAGCGCAATCTATATCGCCCAGCATCTGGCACGCGAAGTCGCCATTGAAAGCCGCACCGGCCAGGCGCCTGAAAGCCGCATTGACCTTGAATATCTTGAACGTCTGGGAAAAGCCAACCGGTTGCCGGTCTGGCGCGAAATTGCCCGCGTGGTCGAAGAAAAATACCGCGAAATGGACATGTAAGGGAGAGAGATTATGACACAGAATCCCCCTGTACTCTTCGTTGATGACGATGAAAACCTGTTGATGGGACTTAAGCGCAAGCTGCGCGGCAAGTTCGATTTCGACACGGCGGTCGGCCCGCTTCAGGCGCTTGAGAAAATCAAGGCGGGCAACAAATATGCGGTTTGTGTTGCCGACATGCGCATGCCCGACATGGACGGTGTGAAGTTACTGGCCGAGGTTGCCAAACTCAGCCCCGACACAGTCAACATGATGCTGACCGGCAATGCCGACCAGCATACAGCGGTCGAAGCAATCAACCGGGGGCATATTTTCCGCTTTTTCAACAAGCCGTGCGAGGACGAGGACCTGATTGCCGGTGTTAAGGCGGGCTTGCGCCAATATCAGTTGATCACCGCGGAAAAGGCGCTGATCGAACAGACCCTGGCGGGCAGTGTAAAGGTCCTGACCGAGGTGCTGGCACAACTTAATCCGGCGATTTTTGGCAAGGCGATGCGCGCCAAGCTTTGGTGCGATACCATTGCCAAACAGATCGGCTACCCGCATCCGTGGGAATTGGGGTTGGCCGCGTTACTGGCGCCCATTGGCTATGTCTCCCTGCCGCCGGAAATCCTTGCCCGTCTTGGCGATGAAAAGCCGCTTCAGCCGCTTGAACGTGACGTGGTCCGTCGCACACCCGAGGTGGCACGCAAACTGATTTCCAATATCCCGCGTCTGGAACAAGTTGCCGGTATTGTGTATCTGCAAAACCGCAATTTTGACGGATCGGGCTTCCCGGCCGAAGGCCCGCTTGGCACGGAAATTCCGTTGGGTGCGCGCGTGCTTCGGATTTTCAACGACCTTGGCAAAATTGTCGAAAGTGATCTTGTCGTCAAACAGCACTTTGACGAGTTGCGCCACAAGCCTGAACGCTATGACCCGGAACTACTGAACCAGATCGAGGCGATCCTTGCCCAGGAAGACCCGTCCTATGACAAAGTCGCCTATCCGACCGGGACGGAGCACGACATTTACCTCAAGAACCTGCGGATCGGGGATTTCCTGCTGACCGATATCGAAACGCGCGACGGGCATATCTTGCTGACCCATGGCAACTACGTTTCCGAGATTCAGATCCAGCGGCTGCGCGTTTTTCAGGAACTTCACCAGTTCCATGAGCCCATTCGTGTTCGCCGCGGCGGGCATGACCAGGTTGCCGCGGGCGGAGGGTCCTGATGTCTGAAAAGAATGAAAACCTGCACGACACCAAGATCCTGAGTGGCACATCCGATCTGACATCGGGGGCGGATTTGCTTGAGGCCGCCAAGGAAATTGATGCGCCAGAAGACGTTCGCGCCCACTTCCTGGCACTGATGGGTGAACAGAAGCGCCGCAAGCTGGAAACCATGCAGCGGCTCAAGACCATTCTTGATAGCGTTGTCGAGGGGATCCTGATCATTGACGCCACCGGCATGATCCAGGACTTCAACAAATCAGCCGCCGAAATCCTGCGCGCAACCGGCGATGAGTTGCTGGGTACTTCCGTCGATGTGATGTTCATTGATCGCAAGGCAACGGTGCGCCACAAGCTTTTGAACCGCTGCATCAATATCAGCAGTGGTGTGCTGAAATATGACTATACCGAAACCATGGCGCAGCGCCTTGATGGCGACAGCTTTCCGATGGAAATCATCGTAAGTCCTGCCAATTTCGCCTCCGAGATGAGTTACCTTTACATTTTCCGCGACATCACCCGACGCAAGAATGCGGAAGTCGCGCAAAAGAAGCTTGAGGAAGACCTGCGCGAAGCCCTTAAACTTGAGGCGATTGGCCATCTGGCAGGTGGCATTGCCCATGAAATCAACACACCCAGCCAGTACATCCGTGATAACCTGAAGTTCCTCAATGACAGTTACGGGGCGCTTTCGCGCATGCTTGGTCTAGCCTTGCAGACCTTGTGGAAAAACCGCGCAAATTTGCCGCCAAATACGTTTGAGGATTTCGCCCGACAAATGCGTGATTCCGATCTTGAATTCCTGCTTGAAGAAATCCCGCATGCCACCCAGCAATCCCTTGATGGCATCAATCAGGTGGCACGCATTGTCCTGTCGATGAAGGAATTCTCCCACCCCGGCGGGACGGAAAAAACCACCACCGACATCAACCGGGTCCTGTCGAACGTGATTGTGATTTCACGCAATGAATGGAAACACAATGCCGACATCACCGAGGAATTCGATCCGGAAATCCCGCATATTCCGTGCCACATCAACGAGGTCAATCAGGTCTTCCTCAACCTGATCGTCAACGCGGCACAGGCCATTCAGGCGGCCGGGCGCAAACCCGATGAAGGTCACATCACGGTCAAGACCACGTCGCTTGATGACAGCATCCTGATTTCGATTTCCGACAACGGAACCGGTATAGCCAAGGAAAACCGGTCAAAGGTGTTCAACCCGTTCTTTACCACCAAGGAAGTTGGCAAGGGCACGGGACAGGGACTTTCGATCACCCATGACATCGTCACGGTGCGCCACGGCGGGCGCATCTGGTTTGAAACCGACATGGGAAAGGGAACGACATTCCGCGTGCTTCTGCCCGCCGAAGACCGCACCGGCAAAAAGTCCGACGAAAAATCCGAAAAAACCAAGACCTAACGCGGGGCAAACAGGATGATCCCGGCCCCCAAAAGGCAAACCAGCAATCCGGTTACATCCCAGCGGTCGGGGGTGGTGCGTTCAACCACCCACATCCAGAAGATTGATGCCGTGATGTAAACCCCGCCATAGGCCGCATAGGCCCGCCCGGCAAAGTCGGCCTCAACCCGGGTCAGAAGCCAGGCAAAGACAATCAGGGATGCCACACCCGGCACGACCCAAAGGATCGATTTCCCGGACCGAAGCCAGGCCCAGAAGGCAAAACACCCGGCAATTTCGGCAATCGCCGCAAAGATATAGGCCGCAATGCTTTGCATCTATTCCCCGTTTTGATCAGAAGGCCGGGCGCAAGTCCCCGGCATATTTGCCCGCCCAGTTGGTCAGAACCGGGGTCAGGTATTTTTTAAGGACCTCTGCCTTGGCGTCATCAATCACGCCATGTTTGCGCAGGATCGCGCCCATCGCAACCTCTGCCCCGCGCTGGGTGCCATCATCGATCTTAAGCGCCACACCAAGCCCCTGTTTGGGGAAGGCCGCGCAATAGACCCCCTCTGCGCCGACCTTGACCAGTGCATCTTCACCGCATTCTTCCATGATACCGGTGCAAAAACGCCCGGTTCCGGCAACCATGAAGGGCGCATTTGCACAGCCCTTGCGGATGCGCTTGATCGCATCAATACGTTTGGCATCAAGGCCCACCGGATCTGCCATCCGCGCCATGGCAAGGCCCAGATCACGCAACCGCATGCCAATCACCGGAATGCCACATCCATCAATACCGCGCGGGGTCGAAGACAGATCGCAATCCCCCATTTCTTCCAACACCTTGATCAGGCGTTGCTGAACCGGATGGGATTCTTCGATATAGCCGCTCGGATCTTCGCCCAACTGCTGCGCGGTCGACAGGAACCCGGAATGCTTGCCAGAGCAATTGTTGTGCGCCTTCGTCAGGCTCACATGATCAGACGCCTGTTTAATCGCTGCATTCAGGCTGAGTGAATAATGCGGGGCGCATTCCAGCGTATCGACCGAAAGACCGATCTTCTCCAACCACGCCTTTACGGTTTGGGCGTGTTCTTCCTCGCCATTATGCGATGAACAGGCAAGGGCAATGTGTTTGTCCTCAAGCCCGAAGGCCTCTACCGCGCCGCTTTCAACAAACGGAATGGCCAGAAGCGGTTTGATCGCCGATCGCGGATACATCAGCGCATCAATATCGCCCCCCTGATCAACCACTGTCCCGTCAGACGTCATCACGACGTAGCGCCCGCGATGGAAACTTTCGACCATATCGCCGCGTGTGGCTTCTGCAAGGATCGGGTTGGCGGCAAGGGGCACTGGGGACTGAGGCATTTCGCGAAGCTCCGGGGCTGGATGGACTTGGGGTCGACCGAGGTATGAACCCTGATCATGCTATGCCCGAAATATGGGCGTGAAGGCAAGCAAGACCAGCCTTCGCAGATATAAAAAACACCCTGTCAGGGCAGAGCGTTGATTGTCGCAAGATCACGATGAATAGAGGTAGCGTCATGCTTGCGGCCAGGCGCAAAGTGCCTGATCGGCAATACGTTCGAGGCGTTCGCGGCTGAAGCCTGCCTTGGCCTGCACGGCCATGCCATGCAGGACGGTGAGAACGAATGACGCAAGCGCCGCAGCATCAGTAGATGCTGGCAAGTCACCCTCGGTCTTTGCCTTTTCGAATCGCTTGCGAAGCATTGCCTCGCCCTCTGCGCGGGCATCAATCAGTGCTTTTCGCACAGCCTCAGCATCGTCTGATCCGGCAAGAACACCATTGATGCCAAGACAGCCCGTATGGTCGGCATAGCGCGTATGCAGCTCAGCGGCCTGATAAAGAATGTGGGCGGCAACTTCCCGCGCCGTCGGGCGGTCGAGCGCAACCGGAATGAAATCAAGATAGTGCTCGTAGTAGCGGTCCAGCGCCTTACGAAACAGGGCTTCTTTATTACCAAACGCGGAATAAAGGGCCGGGCGTTCTACACCGGTCGCTTCTGTCAGATCGGCATAAGACGCGCCCTCGTAGCCTTTACGCCAGAAAACGCGCAGTGCAGCGTCAAGTACCTTTTCCACATCAAATTCGCGATGACGTCCCATCAAACCGATCCTTCTTTTTCGTAACGACCGTTACTAAACCACTTGACAGGTCATGTCCAGTTTTCATAACTAGCATTATCGTAATGATCGTTATGAAATATTGGTCGCCGAATTCTGCGACCAGTTTCCTCACACAGAAAGGTTTTATCATGACCGCAGTTCTCAGCGGAAAAGTTGCTCTTGTCACGGGTGGTTCTCGTGGCCTCGGCGCGGCAACAGCTGAAAAGCTTGCCGATCTTGGCGCAGATGTTGCCATCAGCTATGCGTCCTCTGACGAAAAGGCCAAGGCCGTCGTCAATAGGCTCGGATCAAAAGGCGTTCGCGCGATCGCCATCAAAAGCGATCAATCCGATCTGGCCTCTGCCAAGCCGTTGATTGACGCCGTGATTGCCGAATTCGGCAAACTCGACATTCTTGTGAATAATGCAGGCATCGCCATACAGGGACAGTCGGTGGATGATCCCGAACTTGATGGCGAAAATTATAACCGTCAGTGGCAGGTCAATGTCATGGGAACGATCGCCAATACCCGTGCGGCCGCACCCAGGCTTTCCAACGGTGGCCGCATCATCTTTATCGGCTCATTGCTTGGTAGTTACGTTCCATTTGCCGGCGCTGCTGATTATGCTGGAACCAAAGCTGCCCTTGTCGGCTATGCCAAGGGTGTTGCCCGCGATCTCGGTGGACGCAACATCACGGTGAATGTCATTCAGCCCGGTGTGATGCCAACAGAGATGGCAACTGAAGTCCTTGGGGATGACATCCCGGATGCGCTTCTCGATATGCATCCGATCCGACGTATTGCTACGTTGGAGGAAGTTTCTGAAACCATCGCCTTTTTTGCTGGTCCGCATGCCGGGTACATCACTGGCGAGACCATCAATATCGCGGGTGGTCTCGGCACCTGATTGCGACTGCCACCAAAGACTGGGCCGGGTGCATTTGCACCCGGCCCCGCATACGTCTTTCCGATACCTTTAACCGCCTTTCGGCAACGGTATGGCTGTCAGGTTCTTGTATTCCTTTAAAACCAGACTGGATTGCACATCGCGCACATTGGGCATTGAAAGCAACTGATGGGTAACAAAATCGCCAAAGCTTTCGATATCGCGCGCCACGGACACCAGGAGGAAATCCTGCCGCCCCGTCATCGCCCAGCAGGACAGAATTTCCGGAAGATCATTCATCGCGCGGGCAAAATCCTCCGCCCCCTGTTCGGTATGGCTTTGCAAGCGGACCTGAATGGTCGCCAGCACCCCAAAGCCAAGTTTCTTGCGATCCAGAAGGGCGACCTGACGTTTGATCACCCCGGATGCCTCAAGCTGTTTGACCCGACGCAAACACGGCGATGGCGACATGCCGACCATTTCGGCCAGTTGAACATTGCTGATGGCGGCATCCTTTTGCAGGGCCTGCAAGATCCGGATATCAGTCGCGCTTAGCGTCACGTCGGTCATTTTAAACCCCAAATCAAACCAACAAGGTCACAATATGCACATCATACCCGATTTCGATGCCCTATTGGCCAGAAAATGACATTAGAGTTGATGTAAAATGATCCTTGTAAATCGGCAATAGAACCCGAAAGAGGACGGCCATGAATCAGGGAAACGATCTGCGTGGTGACTACAGCCACATCAATGACGACTACACCATCGATCAGGACTGGAGCACATATACCGAGGCCGAGCACGAACTATGGCGCAAGCTTTATGACCGCCAGTCGCGCATTTTGCCCGGTTATGCCGCCGAGGATTACATTCGCAATCTGATGAAACTTGATGCGGCGGATCAGATTCCGCATTTCGGCCGGGTCAGCGAGAAGCTTCATGCGGCGACCGGCTGGCATCTTGTCGCGGTTCCGGGGCTGGTGCCAGATGATGTGTTTTTTGACCATCTTGCCAATCGGCGGTTCCCGGTCACGGTCTGGCTGCGCAAGCCAGAGGAAATGGATTATCTGGTCGAACCCGACATCTTCCATGACTTTTTTGGTCATGTGCCGATGCTCTATGACCCGACCTTTGCCGACTATCTGGCGGCCTATGGCGCCAAGGGCCCCGAAGCCATTGCGATGGGCGGCCTGAAACAGCTGGCGCGGATGTATTGGTATATGGTGGAGTTTGGCCTGATCATGACCCCGCATGGCTTGCGCGCCTATGGTGCGGGCATGTTGTCATCGCAAACCGAAACCATCTATTCGGTGACCGATCCCACGCCAAATCGGGTTGCGTTCGAGCTTGAACGCGTCATGGGCACGGATTACGCGATTGATGATTTCCAGAAAACCTATTTCGTTCTGGAAAGTTACGATCAGTTGTTTGACGCGATGAATGTGCCGCTGGCGCCGATCTATGATCGGCTTGCCAAGAAGCCTGCGATTGATCCGGCAACCACCTTGCCGACAGATCGGCTTTATCATGTGCATGGTGCGGCAGACAGCATCATTTCCCTGGGCGAGGAGACGCACAGGACCCACAGACAACAACGCCCTGCATAAGGCAGGGCGTGGCGATCCGTTCAGGATTGATCAAGGCAGGGCTGGTCTCCCAGCACTGCTAGCAGGCACTGATGGAATGGCCCAGCACCCGATTGAGTTGCTCGAGCACCACTTTCGGGCTGGCGTCCTTGCTGATGAAATCGGCCGCCCCAAGCGCATCGGCTTGTGCGCGGGTGTCGGCGTCATAATGGGCCGAGAAGAAGAAAACCGGCACGTTTTGGCTGTTGGGATAGCGGCGGCGAATTTCGCAGAACGCTTCAAAGCCGCTCATACCCGGCATTTCAATATCAAGGATGATGGCACGGGGATAAAGCCCGTCCAGCTGATCAATCAGATCATCGGCACAATCAAAACCGGCCACGTCATATCCTGCCCGACGCAACACTGTTTCAAGGGCTGCCTTGGCGCTGGGACTGTCGTCGGCGAACGCAACCAGTCCATCAGGACAGAATTGCGACGGCATGGCGCTGAGCGCGTTCATGGATGGCGATACTCCGAGTTTTGGGACAAGTCCAAACTGACAGACGAAAATGTCAAATTGGTTAAACCCGCCAAATTTTTGCCACGCAATGTTCCGGCTTCACCCCGATCTCGCACCCGTGCCGCGAAAGTATAAGGCCGCAATGATCGGAACCATGTGACGCGCAAACCACGAACAACGTGCAAAACCCCAACGTTTCCGCCGACATAACGTTACGGAAACCTGATTTGTCGGGATCGATATCCGCCTAAATAGGTATTTCCATGCCTATTTACGGAATTAGGGACAGGTGCTATAAACCGCCATGTCGCGAATGTGACCGGAAAATAGGATCGGGAATCCGGTGCGGCCGTGCCTTAGCGCACTTTGGCCAAGCCCGGAACTGCCCCCGCAACTGTAAGCGTGACGGCCTTTTTGCAGGCTTTCTCGCGAGTCAGAATACCGATGGTGTTTTCTTGGCATGAAATGGGCCGGGCGGGGTGTACCGGGTACTGGGAATCCGTAGTAGAATAGAATTTGGCAAAGTTCCGTGCCCAACGCCATATGAAGACCCCATATGGAGTCGCATCAAGGACGGGACATACCAAGCCGGGAGAAACCATGTCCGACCCGCTAAAGCTCGCATCCGAATTTCCATCTGCTGATTACGCAAGTTGGCGCAAGCTTGCCGAAGAGGCCCTTAAGGGGGCACCGTTCGAGAAGAAGCTCGTCACCAATACGCTTGATGGGTTTTCCGTTCAGCCGATCTATACAAATGATGATCAGGATGACGCGACCCGGCTGATCCACGAAGTTCTTAATGCCACGGTCGAGCCGCGCGAAACCGTGACCGGCTGGGATATCCGCCAGCTTCATACCCATCCCGATCCCAAGGCCACCAATGCCGCGATCCTTGAGGACCTTGAAAATGGGGCGACCTCGATCACGCTAAAACTTGATGCCGCCGCCCGTGCCGGGCGCGAAATCAGTTCTGCCGAGGTCGGTGTTGACGGTATTGCCATTCATTGTCTGGCCGATCTCGATGCCGCGCTTGAGGATGTTTACACCAACCTTGCCACCGTCGGACTTGATGCCGGGGCGGCAGGTGTTCCGGCCGCAGCACTTCTGGCCGCCCATATCGCAAATACCGATGGTGCCGACGAAGCCGCACCGGCCTTTAACATTGATCCGATCGGAACCCTTGCGTCCACTGGCACCCTGCCCTGTGGCGCACAGGATGCGGTTGATCATGCGGCAAGCGTTGCGGTCGAGCTGATTGATCTGTTCCCGCTGGCAACCGCAATTTCAGTGAATGGCGCACCTTATTACAATGCCGGGGCCACCGATGGTCAGGAACTGGCCTGCCTGCTGGCAAGCGGGGTGACCTATTTGCGCGCCCTGACCGATGCCGGGATGGCGGTTGATCAGGCCGCGGGTGCGATGGTGTTTAACGTTGCCATCGGCACCGACTTCTTTGCCGGGATCGCCAAGCTGCGTGCCCTTCGCATGATGTGGAGCCGCGTCCTTTCGGCATCGGGTGCCGAGGATGCGACGATTACGGTCAACGCGGTTTCAGCCGAAATGGCCCTGACCAAGGTTGATCCGTGGGTCAATATGCTGCGCACAACGGTCACCAGCTTTGCCGCCGGTCTGGGTGGTGCGGACAGTGTGACCTGCCTGCCTTATGATCATCTGATTGGCCTGCCAGATGGCTTTGCACGCCGTATTGCACGCAACACCCAACTGATTTTACAGGAAGAAAGCAACGTGCACCGGGTCATCGATCCGGCTGGTGGTTCGTGGTTTATTGAAAACCTGACCAAGGAGCTGGCGAAGGCCGCCTGGACGAAATTCCAGTCGCTTGAATCTTCGGGTGGTATTCTAAGTGCCCTTGCCAATGGCAGTCTCAAGACCGAGATCGAGACCGTTTGGAATGCGCGTGAAAACCGCCTGTCGACCCGTCGTAATCCGCTGACCGGTGTGTCGGAATTTCCCAACATCACAGAAGCCAAAGTAACCTGCGAAAAGCCGGACCTTGAGGCAATCGTTGCAGATGCCAAGGCCCGCCAGACCAAATTTGATGGCACGGTCGGCAAAAGCCTGAGCGCCATGATTGAGGCCGCGCGCGCAGGTGCCACCATCGGGCACATGTTTACCGATCTTTATGGCACCAGTGCCGCGACATGTATCGGCGCCCTGCCCGCCCATCGACTTGCCGAACGTTACGAAGCGCTTCGCAAACGGTCTGATGCGCATAAGGCAAAGACCGGATCCTTCCCGCAGGTCTTCCAGGCCAATCTTGGCAAGGTTGCCCAGCACACGGCACGCGCGACCTTTGCGCGCAACTTCTTTGAAGCAGGCGGGATCGAGGCGATCACCAATAACGGCTTTGCCAATGCCGATGATGTTGCAACCGCCTTTGGCAACAGCGGGGCGAAAATCGCCATCATTTGCGGATCAGACGCGCAATATGCCGACATGGCAGCGGATGTTGCCAAGGCGCTGAAAGCCAAGGGGGCAAGCATGGTTTATCTTGCTGGCCAGCCGGGCGATGCCAGGTCCGATTACGAAGCAGCCGGCATTAACGAGTTTGTTTTTGTCGGGGCCGATGTCCTTGCCATTTGCGGTACCGCACTTGATCATCTTCTTGGCAAACAGGGGGAGAAATAACCATGACCCGCATTCCTGATTTCTCCGACCTTCCGCTGTTTGATGGCGCGTCCGCAGGTGCCAAGGACCCGTTTGAAAGCACGCCCTGGACCACGCCAGAAGGCATTGATGTCAAATCATCCTACGGGCCCAAGGATCTGGATGGCATTGATCACCTGAACACCATGCCGGGCATGCCGCCGTTTTTGCGCGGCCCCTACCCGACCATGTATGTGCAACGTCCCTGGACAATCCGCCAATATGCCGGTTTCTCGACAGCCGAGGAATCGAACGCGTTTTATCGCCGTAACCTTGCCGCCGGGCAAAAGGGGCTTTCGATTGCCTTCGATCTGGCGACCCATCGCGGCTATGACAGCGATCATCCGCGCGTCGCAGGTGATGTTGGCATGGCCGGTGTGGCGATTGACAGCATCTATGACATGCGCACCCTTTTTGATGGCATCCCGCTTGATGAGATGTCGGTTTCCATGACCATGAATGGTGCGGTTCTGCCGGTGATGGCGCTTTATATCGCAGCAGCCGAAGAACAGGGCGTTGCGCACGAACAGCTTTCGGGCACCATTCAGAATGACATTCTGAAAGAGTTCATGGTGCGCAACACCTATATCTATCCGCCGAAACCATCGATGCGGATCATTTCGGACATCTTTGCCTTTACCTCGCAAAACATGCCGAAATTCAACTCGATCTCGATTTCCGGCTATCACATGCAGGAAGCCGGTGCGACGGCTGATCTTGAGCTCGCCTATACCCTGGCCGATGGCATCGAATATGCCCGTGCCGGTCAGGCAGCAGGCCTTCCGATTGATAAATTCGCGCCGCGTCTGTCGTTCTTCTGGGCGATTGGCATGAACTTCTTCATGGAAATCGCCAAGATGCGCGCGGCCCGCATGATCTGGGCCAAGCTTATCAAACAGTTTGATCCGCAAAACCCGAAATCGCTGTCGCTGCGCACCCACAGCCAGACGTCGGGCTGGTCATTGACCGCACAGGATGTGTTTAACAACGTCATCCGTACCTGTGTTGAGGCCATGGCATCCACCCAAGGCCACACCCAGTCGCTGCATACCAATGCACTGGACGAAGCATTGGCCCTGCCGACCGATTTCTCGGCCCGGATTGCGCGTAACACCCAGCTGTTCCTGCAACAGGAAAGCGGCACCACCAATGTTATCGATCCGTGGGGTGGTTCATACTATGTCGAACGCCTGACCCGAGATTTGGCGGAAAAGGCATGGGCCCATATCGCCGAGGTCGAAGAACAGGGCGGCATGGCCAAGGCGATTGAAGCCGGCATTCCTAAAATGCGTATTGAAGAAGCTGCGGCCCGCACGCAAGCCCGCATTGATAGCGGCCGTCAAACCTTGGTCGGTGTGAACAAATACCGTGTGACTGATGATCGCCCGGTTGATGTGCTTCAGGTCGATAACGCCGAAGTCCGTCGTCAACAGATCGCCAAGCTTGAACGTCTGCGTGCGGAGCGTGACAACGCAGCAGTTGAAAGTGCCCTGACCGCGCTGACCAATGCCGCCGATGCTGGCAATGGTAACCTGCTTGAACTGGCTGTCGAGGCGGCCCGTGCCAAATGTACGGTTGGCGAGATTTCCGATGCGCTTGAAAAGGTCTATGGCCGTCATCAGGCGGTTATTCGCTCCATCTCCGGCGTTTATAAAACAGAGGTCGGCGCTGATAACGAAGCGCTGGCCAAGGTTGATCGCCTGATCACGCAGTTTGAGGCCAATGAAGGCCGCCGTCCGCGGATCCTGATCGCCAAGATGGGGCAGGATGGTCATGATCGTGGGCAGAAGGTGATCGCAACGGCCTTTGCCGATCTTGGCTTTGATGTCGATATCGGCCCGCTGTTCCAGACCCCGGAAGAAGCCGCCAAACAGGCAGTGGAAAACGATGTTCATATCGTGGGGGCAAGCTCGCTTGCCGCCGGTCATCTGACCCTTGTGCCGCAGCTGCGGGCCGAACTTGATAAGCTTGGCCGTGAAGACATCATGATTGTTGCCGGCGGCGTGATCCCGCCGCAGGACTTCGACAAACTGTTCGAAGCCGGGGCCGAGGCGATCTTCCCGCCCGGAACGGTCATTGCCGAAGCGGCTGGCGACCTGCTAGAAAAGCTTAATCAGTCTGGCGAGGAAGGGGCCTGATCGCCGCTTCCTTCCAACCCGACGTAACGCTTTGCTGGCGTGAGACGCGCCATATTCAAGGAACGCCTGGTGAAAGAAACGCTGCGCACCATACCTGCAGGCTCGGGCGGCACGGTCAGCCCGCGCAAGGCCGTGCGCAGACGCGTGCTTTCAACCGATGAAATCGTTAAGGGTGTTCTGGCCGGTGATCGCACCATTTTGTCGCGTGCGATTACGCTGGTTGAAAGCCGCAATCCCAAACATTTCGAACAGGCACAAGCCGTTCTGGCCGAACTCATGCCCAACACGGGCGGATCGCAGCGCATCGGCATTACCGGGGTTCCCGGTGTTGGCAAATCGACCTTTATCGAGGCGTTTGGCAAAAACCTGACCAGGGCTGGTAAAAAGGTAGCCGTGCTTGCGGTTGATCCGACCAGCGCACGATCCGGCGGGTCCATTTTGGGCGACAAGACCCGGATGAACGAACTTTCGATTGATCCCAATGCCTATATCCGCCCATCACCCAGCAGTGGGTATCTGGGCGGGGTCAATCGCATGACGCGCGAAACCATCCTTCTGTGCGAGGCGGCCGGTTTTGATGTGGTTCTGGTCGAAACCGTTGGCGCCGGACAAAGCGAAACCATGGTCGCGCAGATGACCGACTTCTTCCTTGTCCTGATGTTACCCGGTGCGGGGGATGAGCTTCAGGGCATCAAGAAGGGTGTGCTTGAAATTGCCGATCTGATTGCGGTCAACAAGGCCGATGCCGACCCGGCAAAGGCGCGTGAAGCAAAACGTGAGTATTCCTCAGCTTTGCGAATCATGCAGCCCACCAGCAAATATTGGCGGCCGCAATCGGTGATGGTTTCAGCGCTGATCAATGACGGGCTTGATAACATCTGGGATCTGATCAACCAGCACCGCGCTGTGATGGAAAAGGAAGGCGAGTTCACCGCCAAGCGTGCCCGCCAGCAACATGACTGGATGTGGACGATGCTGCGTGACCGGTTGCTTGAAACCTTTACCGCGCGCGATGACGTGGCAAGCCGAATTCAGGCGCTTGAGGCTGACGTTTTATCGGGCACTACCAACCCGACCGCCGCGGTCGAGGAATTGCTGGGCCTGATCAAGATCGCCGCGAAATAGGCAAAACAAAAGGCCGCACAAAACGCGCGGCCTCTTAAACCATTTCGCTGTGGCTGGCTTACTTGTTTTCAGCCGCTTTCAGCTTTTCTTTCAGGATTTTGAGCTTCTCGACCGCATCGTTGATTTCCTGATCAAGATGCTTGAGGCCTTCGCGCTTTTCGGTCGGCACGGACTCGAGCTCATCCAGGGCTTTTTCTACGATATACAGCATCCTGCAATCCTCCTTGTTTTGCTATCGGCGACGTCACTGCGGCACCGTGGGCACCGGCAACATTCAGGCTGGTTAACATAACACCCAGCATGGACCAACCGATGTGTCGTTTCAAAGACATGGATCAAGAATGATCCAAAACTATCAACCGGCTGTCTGTTCAAGACGTTCCTGAAGGACCCGGATGCTTTCGGAGGTTGATTGCAAAACCTGTTCAAGGCCGGAGAGTTTTTCACGGGCTTCGCGCGAGACCGCTTCGACTTCATCAAGCGCGCTTTCAAAGATATAGAGCATGAAGTTGCCCTTTCATTGTTGTTTTTGATGGTTCAAAGCTAGCCGCCAATTTCGCTGAAACCGTGTCAGCAATGCGCTATTTCTGCCGTATTTCACCAAGGGTCCTCGCAGGACGGCAAGGCTGATCTGTGATTTTTCACCGACAGGTTTGGACGGTTTGTGGTAAAACCCGCCAACTGATTTTCTGAAACTGGGTAAACCCGATGACGCACTTGGTGCTGGCACCGATGGAAGGACTTGTTGACTGGCGGGTTCGGCAATTGCTGAGTGCTGCCGGCGGGTTCGACCTGTGCGTGACCGAGTTTATCCGTGTGTCGCAGAACCTGTTTCCGGCACATGTGTTTCATCGCTATTGCCCGGAACTTTTGAACGGTGGCAAGACCCTTTCGGGTGTGCCGGTTCTGGTTCAACTAATGGGCCATGACCCGGAACTGATGGGCGAAAACGCGGTTGTCGCGGTTGAGCTTGGCGCGCCGGGCATTGATATCAATTTCGGCTGCCCGTCCAAGACCGTGAACAAGCGCGAAGCCGGTGCGTCGCTTTTGAAATGTCCTGAAAACCTTTATGAAATCGTTTCGGCCGTGCGCCGTGCGGTGCCGGATCACATCCCGGTCAGTGCCAAGGTCCGGCTTGGCTATTCCGACAAGGAAATGTTCCTTGATATTGCGCGTGCGGTTGAGGCCGGCGGCGCGCAGCACCTGACTGTGCATGCGCGTACCAAGATGGAAGGCTACAAACCGCCGGCGCATTGGGAATATCTTGCGCGCATTCGCGAAGCCATTTCCATTGGCATGACCGGCAATGGCGAGATTTGGGATGTCGCGGATTATCAGAAATGCCGCGATATATCGGGCTGCGACAGCTTTATGATCGGCAGGGGCGCCATTGCCGCCCCTGACCTTGCCAACCGGATCAAGGCATTTGAAGGCGGATCACACCTGCCCAAGGAAAGCTGGGCGGATGTTCTGTCCATGTTGCTGGCCTATTGCGATCTGATGGCGTCAGATGGTGCGTCGGAAAATCATCAGGCCGGGCGTATCAAACAATGGATGGCCCTGATCCGCAAAAGCCACACCCAGGGTGAAGCCTGTTTTGACGAGATCAAACGTATCCGTTCTATTGACGAACTGCGCGCCAAGCTGCAACACGATATGGCCTTGCCGGAAAATCAACGGACAAGTGACCTTATTGCTGCGGAGTAGCCGGTCAGTCTAGCCAGATATCCAAAAATAAAAACGGGCGGTCATCACGACCGCCCGTTTTTATTCGATCAGACTTTTGATCCTTGATCAGTTGCCAAAGCCGAAGTCATCGGCATCCAAATCATCCGGATCATTGACGCCCATCAGCGTGACAGAGGCATCGTTGCCCAGTTCAATGACGACATTGCCATCGGTATCGAGATGCATGTCATTCAGGACCTGGTTGAAGTTGTTGTAGTTCCATTCCGACAGATCGATGATGTCTTCGCCCGGCGTGAAGTCGGTAATGATGTCATGCCCATCGGCTTTGCCGATCTGGAAGGTATCCCAGCCAGTCCCGCCGGTCAGGGTGTCATCACCGGCGCTGCCATAAAGATGGTCATCGCCCGAGCCACCCAGCAACAGGTCATCACCGGCATTGCCCCAAAGCGTATCGTTACCGGCACCGCCATCAAGGGTGACATCGCCATAGCTTTCGGTGTCGCTGGTCAGATCAATGATGTCGTTACCGTCACCGGCCTCGATCACTTCGATGCCGCTGATGCGGACATTGGCATCGCCGTCGCTGACGTCATCATCGAGGAACAGGGCGTCATTGCCGCTGGTCATTTTCAGGGTGTCGATACCCTCGCCACCAGTGAAGACATCGTTCGACTGGTTATAGCCACCCAGATTGACGGTCTCGCCAGTGCCAGTGTCACCACCCTCGTTATGGCCCCAGCCATTGCCATGGAAATGGTGATGACCCCAGCCACTGTCATTCTGATGACCATCTTCGCCCGGCGAACCATTGTTGACGGCGTACCAGTTGTTATCCCAAACGCCATCGGCGTTGTATTGCAGGACATCATCGCCCGCACCGCCATTCAGAACATCCTGACCGGCACCGCCCGTGATCGTATCAGCGCCCGAACCACCCCACAGGGTGTCGTTGCCTGCACCGCCATCAATCACGTCGTCGCCAGCGTTGCTCCAGACGATGTCATCACCGGTGCCACCAAGAATGGTGACATCACCATAAGACAGCGTATCACTGGTCAGATCGATGATGTCATCGCCGTTACCGGCATCAATGACTTCGATATTGGAGATCCGCGGGCTGGTGCCCGGATCGGTCAGGCGATCT
This sequence comes from Thalassospira sp. UBA4513, assembly GCF_002388495.1. NCBI lineage: Bacteria > Pseudomonadati > Pseudomonadota > Alphaproteobacteria > Rhodospirillales > Thalassospiraceae > Thalassospira > Thalassospira sp. UBA4513. The sequence goes on along the minus strand of NZ_DGMR01000039.1, from coordinate 306,943 downwards.
TCAAGGAACAGGGCGTCGTTGCCGCTGGTCATTGCCAGGGTATCGGTGCCCGAACCGCCATCAATGATGTCTTCGGAACGATTATAGCCCGAAAGATTGATCTGTTCGTTGGTGCCATCCATGCCCGGATCGCCAACGTTTTTGGCAGCATAACTGCCGGTCCAGCTCGCATCCTTCTGGTATTCGATGTAATCGTCGCCAGCACCGGCATCGATCAGGTCCGAACCGCGGCCACCATTGATGCTGTCATTGCCATCGCCACCCCAGATGGTGTCATCCCCGTCGTCACCGCCAAGGATGTCATTGCCATCAAGGCCCGACAGCAGGTTCGCGCCATCGTCACCGAACAGATAGTCGTTGAAGTTCGAACCAATCAGGTCTTCGATCGAGCTTAGCTTGTCATTGCCTACGCTGCTGCTTGCGGTGCCGCTTTCAAGGTTTGCGGCAACTGCCGTGGTCGAGTTGGCATAGCTTGCAGTATCGCGACCGGCACCCCCGACAAGGCTGTCATGACCAGCACCACCCATCAGGGTGTCATTGCCGGCATCACCATAAAGCTTGTCGTCGCCATTGCCGCCTTCGATGGTGTCGTCACCATCACCGCCATAGAGACGGTCGTTGTTTTCGCCGCCATCAATCACGTCGTTGCCCGCACCACCCAGGATGCTGTCATCGCCGGTACCGCCATTGATGGTGTCATTGCCAGCTTCGCCATACAGCTTGTCCTGACCCTGACCACCGGTGATGGTATCAGCACCGTCGCCACCCCAGACGCGGTCATCACCCGATCCGCCATCAAGGGTATCGTCGCCGGTGCCGCCGGTAATGCTGTCCTGACCACTGCCACCTTCGATCAGGTCGTTGCCATCATCACCCGAAAGCGTGTCATCGCCGTCACCACCATACAGGCTGTCATTGCCTTCCATGCCACTGATGGTGTCCTGACCATTCAGGCCATAGACCGTGTCATCGCCGGCAAGGGCGGCAATCGTGTCATTGTTGCTGGTGCCATAAAGCAGATCATCATACGGCGTCGGGCCGGAGGCCTGTTCGACACCGACAAACATGTCCGCCTTAAGCTGGCTCATTGAGATGCCAACAAGTGTGAGCGTCCCCTGACCATTGAGATTGATCACGGTGTCGTTGCCGACCTGGGTCATCTGGCCTTGCAGATCACCCCAGTCATCAATGTCGAGCGACGTCAGATTGATTTTGTCTTCGTTGGTGTTGAAGTCGGTAACGACCTTATTGCCGGAATTGTTCGATACGATGATTTCGTCCGCACCCGCACCGCCGGTGTAGGTGTCATCACCCGCACCGCCATCAAGCGTATCATTGCCCGAACCACCCAGCAGGGTATCGGTGCCATCGGTTCCGGTCAGGGTGTCGTTGCCGGTACCCCCATCGAGAAGGTCATTGCCATTGCCACCCGACAGAACGTCATCGCCGTCACCACCGAGAAGCGTATCGTCACCATCACCGCCAAGCAGGGTATCGTTGCCGATGCCACCATCAAGGGTGTCATTGCCAGCATCCCCCGACAGCAGGTCATTGCCTGCGCCACCGGCGATGCTGTCATTGTCATCACCGCCATACAGAACGTCGTCGCCGCCTTCGCCATCAAGCGAATCATTACCGGCAGATCCGTAAATGGTGTCGGTTTCGTCGCCACCGGTGATGGTGTCGTCACCTTCCATACCGTCGATGTAATCATCGCCGCCGCCGCCATCCATGACGTCGTTCCCGGCATGACCGATCAGGGTATCGTCACCGGCATTGCCTTCGATGACGTCGTCGCCTTCGTTGCCTTCGAGGCTGTCATTACCCGACCCGCCGGAAATCACATCATTGCCGCTGCCGCCGGTGATGGTGTCATTCCCATCGCCACCCGAAAGCGTGTCGTTGCCTTCCATGCCATTCAGCGTGTCATTGCCAGCACCGCCATCGACGGTGTCATCACCGGCAAGCGCATCGATATAATCATCCTCGCTGGTGCCCAGCAGGACATCATCAAACTGGGTCGGGCCACCATCATTTTCGATACCGACAAACATGTCGGATGAAACGTCATTCAGGCGGACACCACGCAGCGTGACAGAGCCCTGATCGCCAAGATCAATGACCGTGTTGCCATTCACTTCGGACAGAAGCGGGGCCAGGTCAGACCAGGTGCTGATATCAAGCGCATCGAGCGAGATTTGATCAACGCTGGTGTTGAAGTCCATGACGACCTTGTCACCGATCAGGCTGGTGACCTGAACAACGTCGGCACCCGAACCGGTATGGATGACGTCATCACCGGCGCCACCATCGATGGTATCGTTGCCCTGATCGCCATAAAGCGTGTCGTTGCCCGCACCACCGTCAAGGTAGTCGTCGCCACGTTCGCCATGCAGCGTATCGTTGCCTTCGCCACCGATCAGGGTATCGGCACCATCGCCGGTCCAGATGACGTCGTTGCCCGCACCACCATCGACGGTGTCTTCGCTGATGTCGGCTTCGACATTGTCAAACGTGTCATTGCCCGCACCCAGATCAACTTCGTTGTTCTGGCTGTTGCCGTAGACATAGTCGTCATGAGCGGATGCGATGACTTTTTCGAAGTTTGCAAGGATGTCACCAACCGCATCGCCGCCAAAGGCACGCCCGCCCTCACCCGGATTATGGGTATGGGCATCGGTGTCACCGAGGAAGATTTCAACGCCTTCGCCGGATCCTTCGTAACTGATGGTGTCGCGGCCATCACCACCATCAAGATAGTCGCCACCAGCACCACCTTCGATGGTGTCATCACCGGCACCACCGAGCAGCGTGTTGGCACCACTTGATCCGGTCAGGACATCTTCGCCGTCCGAACCGATGACGTTTTCGATGTTGCTGATCGCATCCGTCCCGGTTTCAGCCGACGTCGCAGTACCAGCCGACAGATCCACCGTCGCACCGTTGGCAGCCGACATATCAAGCGTATCTTCGCCGGCGCCACCATCAAGGGTGTCGTCGCCTGCCGCTGCCATCAGGGTATCGTCACCGGCACCGGCATCGACCACGTCGTTGCCCGCGCCATCATCAATGACGTCTGCACCATTACCAGCAGCAATCGTGTTGTTGGCCGCATCACCGGTAATGGTGTCTGCCGCGGCACTGCCGATCACATTTTCAAAGCCGGAAATGGTGTCATTGCCGGTTTCAGCACTGCTTGCCGTACCGGCCGCAAGATCAACCGTCGCACCGCTGGTGGCATCACTGAGGTCAAGGGTGTCGTCACCTTCGCCACCGGCAAGGGTGTCATCACCTGCACCTGCCATGACGGTATCGTTGCCCGCACCACCATCGACGATATCGGCACCTGCACCGGCAGTGATCACGTCGCTGCCTTCACCGCCACTAATGGTGTCATTGCCTTCACCGCCATCAAGGATGTCGTTACCGGCACCACCTTCAAGCAGGTCATCACCCGCACGACCCGAAAGGGTATCGTTGCCCAGCCCGCCGGTCAGGGTGTTGTTATCGTCCGAACCGGAAAGCCTGTCATTGCCGTTCGAACCAATGAGGTTTTCGATGCTGGAAAGCTTGTCGGTTTCGGTTGTGCCGACCTTGGCCGTACCGGTCGCAAGATCGGCATTTACCGGGTTGCTTGCGTTGCTGTAATCGGCGGTATCATTGCCGTCGCCACCAACAAGGGTGTCGTTGCCAGCACCGCCCGAAAGCGTATCGTCACCGGCACCACCATCAAGAATGTTGGATTTCGCATCACCAGCGATTGTGTCGTCATGATCCGAGCCGACGACGTTTTCGACATGATAGATCGCGTCATTGCCGGCACCACCGGTTGCGGTGTAGTTCGCCAGATCAACATCAACAGCCGACGTCGCATCGTCATACATGACGACGTCTTCATCCGCACCACCGACAATGATGTCATTGCCCGCACCACCGCGCAGGGTATCGTCGCCGATACCACCCTGCAGCGTGTCATCGCCAACACCACCATCGATGATGTCGTCGCCATAGCTGCCATCAAGGTAATCGTTACCCGCACCGCCATCCAGATTGTCATGGCCAAGTTCGCCATTGATGGTGTCGTCACCCGCATTGCCCCAAAGGGTATCGTTACCCGCACCACCATTGATGGTGACATCGCCGTACGAAATGGTGTCGCTGGTCAGATCGACCACGTCATCGCCAGAACCGGCATTGATGACCTCAACCCCGTCAAGGCGTGCGCCATCGGTCGTGGTTTCATCAACGGTCGTCTCAAAACTGATCGAACGAACAAAGAAGTCACTGCTGTCCGAACCTGTTGAGCCATTGGCGTAGGGCTCGCTTTCAAACGCGATATAGCGGAATTCGACCGCATTGCCGCTGCCATCGGTGGCGTTGATGGTTGCCGTGCCGACACCATTGCTGGTGTAATCGATCGTGCTGTCATCAAGCGTGCCCGAAGCGACAAGGTTGCCGTCAGCATCAAAAGCCTTCCATGACCCGATCTCGCCGCCGCCTTCACCGGCCATCAGGTTGGAAACCTGAACCGTGGCGGTCGAGGCATCTGCACCAAGATCGACAACGATGGCTTCGCTTTCGCCGGACTGGGCATCGTGGTTGATCTGACCACCAGCGATACCGCCGCCGTCATTACCGATGCCATTGCCATCAAAGTTGACCGCGTCATCCGCCGCCGCAAGGTTCAGTTTGCCATCGCCATCGACATAGGAAGTACCAAAGTCAAAGGCATAGAGATTGGCATCAGACCAAGCCGCCTCGACATCCGCAGAGCTCGCCGATTCTGTCAGGCCAAGGGTGCGGGTTTCGGTCGTCGACGTGGTGGTCTGACCATCACCCAGTTTGGAACCATCAAGCACCAGTGCATCACTGCCATCGGTCATATCAAGGGTGTCATTACCCTCGCCACCAATGAAGGTATCATCAGAGATATTCTTGCCGCTGATATCGGCAATATCGCCGGTGCCATCAACACCCGGGCTGCCGGTGTTTTCGGTGGTATCACCGCTGGTGGCTGTTCCGTCGGCTTCGAAGTTCAGAACGTCGTCACCAGCCCCGCCGTCAAGGGTATCGTCACCAGCGCCGCCGCTGAGTTCGTCGTTATCGGCACTACCAGTTAAGGCGTCGTCGCCTTCACCACCGGTCAGGGTATCGTTGCCAGCACCACCATCGAGGCTGTCATTGCCTGTGCCACCGTCCAGGGTGTCGGCACCGTCATTGCCAAGCAAGGTGTCATCACCCGCACCACCCGTAACCGTATCGTCACCGGCAAGGGCATCGATGGTGTCATCATCATCGGTCCCTTGCAGGGTATCATCGTACGGGGTCGCGCCATCAGTGATGTTGTTGAAATCATCAGCACTCAGGTCGCTGAGAGCAACATTGACGAAGGTCACCGTACCGCCAGCCGGCAGGTTCAGGACTGCGTTACCGTCGCCGTTCTCACTTAGCAGCGGAACCAGATCACCCCAGCTTTCGAGGCCAAGATCATCAATCGAGATTTTGTCTTCGCCAGGAGTGAAGTCGCTTACGACATCATCATCGGTGCCATCGGCAAAGATGAAGGTATCCGCACCGGCACCACCGGCAACCGTGTCATCACCAGCACCGCCATCAATGGTGTCGTCACCGGCACCTGCATTGATGACGTTATCTCCGTTCGATCCGGTAATCTGGTCGTCGCCAGCACCGGTCGTGACATTTTCGAAGTTCGAGAACTGATCATTGCCGGTTTCAGCCGAGCTCGCCGTACCCGCACCAAGATCAACAACAGCACCACCCGTTGCGTTCGACATATTCAGGGTGTCAGTGCCGTCGCCACCATCAAGGCTGTCATTGCCTGCACCGGCGATGACCGTATCATCACCGGAACCGGCCAGAACAAGGTCGCTGCCCGCGCCATCGGAAATGACGTCGTTGCCCGCACCACCATCAATCAGATCGATGCCATCGCCACCATCAATGGTATCGGCACCGGCACCAGACGAAATGGTGTCGTCGGCGCTACTTCCCGTGATGGTGTCATCACCGGCACCCGTAACGACATTTTCAAAGCCGGAAATAACATCAGCACCGGTTTCGCTGCCGTTGGCTGTGCCATCCTGCAGATTGACCGCGACATCCGCGTCGACATCGGACATATCGAGCGTGTCAAAGCCGTCACCCCCCGAAAGGGTATCGTTGCCAGCACTGCCGACCACTGTGTCATTGCCCGCACCGGCATCAACGATGTCATTTCCTGCACCGGCATTGATGTGGTCATTGCCATCACCGGCGCTGATGCTGTCATTGCCTTCGTTGGTCCAGACGGTGTCGTCACCCGTTCCGGCATCAACCGATACATCGCCATAGGATTCCGTCTGGCTGGTCAGATCGACAACATCGTCGCCGGCTCCTGTGTCGATGACTTCGACGCCAGAAATCGACGGTGCGTTCGATCCATCGGCATGATCATTATCAAGAATGATGGCATCACCGGCCGACGTGCCGACAAGGGTATCAACACCTTCGCCTCCATCGAACTGATCATCGCTCAGACCAAGGCCTTCAAGGTCGGCAACATCGCCGGTGCCATCAACACCCGGGCTACCGGCATGGTCGGTTTCATCGCCGGCCTGACCGATACGGTCGGCTTCGAACTGAAGAACGTCGTTACCGTCGCCACCATCAAGGGTGTCGGTTCCTTCGCCACCGCCAAGCGTATCGTTGCCACCACCGCCAATGACGGTGTCATCGCCCGAACCACCACCGACAGTGTCATCACCATCGCCGCCGTCAACGGTATCGTTCCCATCGCCACCATCGACTGTGTCATTCCCGGCACCGCCGCCGACAGAGTCATTACCACTGCCACCGCCAACGGAGTCATTGCCGTCGCCACCATCAACGGTATCGTCGCCGTCACCACCATCGACCGTGTCATCACCGCCGCCGCCGCCAACAGAATCATTGCCGCTACCGCCACCGACGGAGTCATCACCGTCACCACCGTCAACGGTATCGTTGCCATCGCCACCATCGACGCTGTCATTGCCGCCGCCGCCATCAACCGAATCATCGCCGTCGCCACCGCCAAGGGTGTCTTCACCCGGCGTGCCGACATTGTCGATACCCGTGAAGTGATCCGGGGTCAGATCGCCCACAGCCACACCGGACAGGGTCACCGTACCGCCAGCTGGCAGGGTAATAACCGCACCGTCAGGGCCGTCAGACAGCAAGGGTTGCAGATCGGTCCAAGCCGAAATGCCCAGATCCGGCAGCGAAATCGTATCCGACGTCAGATCGAAATCAGTGACAAGGTCGGTGTCCGTGCCGTCTTCGAAGACAAACGTATCCGCACCGTCACCACCCGAAAGCGTGTCGTCACCAGCACTACCATCAAGGGTGTCGTTGCCAGCACCACCGTCAATCACGTTGGCATCGTCCGAACCGGTAATGACGTCAGCGCTATCCGAGCCGGTGACATTTTCGAAGTTCGCAATGGTGTCCGATCCGGTGTTGGCACCACTTGCCGTACCGGCCGCCAGATCAACCGTCACACCACCCGTGGTGCCAGACAGATCAAGGGTATCAATACCGTCGCCGCCATCGATGTCGTCATTGCCGCCATCAAGGGAAACGGTGTCATTGCCCGCACCGGCATCAATCGTGTTGTTGCCAGACGATCCGGTAATGGTGTCATCACCATCGGTCGCGATGACATTTTCGAAGCCCGAAATGCTGTCGCTGCCGGTTTCACCGCTGCTTGCGGTGCCTGCGCCAAGATCAATGGTCGCGCCATTGGCATCCGACAAATCAAGGGTATCGTCGCCGTCGCCGCCCAGCAGGACGTCATCGCCAGCACCGGCTTTAATGGTGTCATTACCAACACCACCGTCAATGGTGTCAGAACCTTCGCCGCCATCCAGGACGTCGTCACCCGCACCACCATCAAGGGTGTCGTTGCCGGCACCGCCATTGATGTTATCAGCACCCTCGCCGCCCAACAGGACGTCATTACCATCATTTGCCCAGATGGTGTCATCGCCCGCACCGCCATCGACCGTGACATCGCCATAGGAATGAGTGTTGCTGGTCAGATCGACAACGTCATTGCCTTCGCCAGCATCGATGTTTTCGATATCAACGATGGACGGGTTGGCCGCACCGTTCTCATGATCGCGATCAAGGATGATCGCATCATCACCGGAACCGGCAACCAGCGTGTCATTGCCTTCGCCACCAACGAAGCTGTCATCAGACAGGTTCTTGCCAGAGATATCGGCAACTTCACCAGTCCCATCGGTGGTCGGGCTCCCGACATGGTCGGTGGTGTCGCCTTCTGCGGCAACATTGTCACCTTCAAACGACAGGACGTCATCACCGGCACCGCCATCAATCAGGTCGGCACCTTCGCCACCGGCAAGCGTATCATTGCCCGCATCGCCCGAAAGCGTGTCGTTACCAGCACCACCGGCAAGCATGTTGTCGCCCGTCGAACCGGTCAGGGTGTCATCACCCGCGCCACCGGTCGCACCTTCGATACCATCGAGGGTATCGGTGCCATCGGTCGTCGTGCCCGTGCCGTTTTCAAGATCGACAACCACATCATCGGTCTGGTCGGAATAATCGACGATATCGTCGCCGTCGCCGCCGATCAGGGTGTCGTTACCCGCACCGCCCGAAAGCGTGTCATTGCCTGCGCCACCATCAATGACGTTGTCGAACTCGTTACCCGCCAACGTGTCATCATGGTCGGAGCCAATTAGAGTCTCGAAACCATCAATCGTGTCATTGCCTGCACCACCGGTTGCAGTACCGGCACCAAGGTCGACATTCACGCCACTGTCTGCGTCTTCGTAGGACAGGACATCTTCGCCCTCGCCGCCGATCAGCGTGTCATCTCCGCCCTTGCCAAAGACCGTGTCATTGCCTGCGCCACCGTCCAGAATGTTGGCGTTTTCATCACCGATCAGAACATCATCGCCATTACCGCCGGTGACGTTTTCGATGCTTTCAAGGGTATCGTTGCCAGCCTCACCCGTCGCTGTGCCTGCACCCAGGTCAACGGTGACGCCTTCGGTCGTGTCGGAATAATCGGCGGTATCACTGCCATCGCCACCACGCAGGGTATCGTCACCTGCGCCACCGATCAGCGTGTCATTGCCTTCGTCACCATAGATATCATCGTCACCGGCCTGACCGTCGACGATGTCATCGCTTTCAAGGGCATGGATTTCGTCACTGATCTGGCTGCCGGTGATGTCATCTTCGAACTCGGTGCCAAAGATGGCGTCATAGCCAAAGAAGTTTTTCTGACCAAGATCATCGACCGAGACACCTTCAAGCGTGATGCTGTCGCCATCACCAAGGGTGATGACGGCATTGCCGTTTTCATCATCGGACATCTGGTCACGAAGGGTGGCATAATCCTCGATGCCGTAAGCCGACAGATCAATGATGTCTTTTTCGACGTCAAAGTCGGTCACGGTGTCATTGCCGCTGCCCGGCTCGAGCACGATCAGGTCTTCGCCTTCGCCGGTGATCAGGACGTCATCACCCGCACCGCCAACAAGGGTATCGTCGCCCGAACCACCATCAAGGGTGTTGACCCCGTCGCTGCCGATCAGGGTATCGGTGTAATCGGTCCCGATGACGCGTTCGAAATTCCGAACGATATCGTCCCCGCCGCCACCGGTCGCATATTCCTTGATCAGATCGACTGTGACACCCGCATCGACATTGGAATAGTCAACGGTGTCGATATCATTTTCGCCGTTGCCACCATCAAGGATGTCATCCCCGGCATCGCCATAGACCCAGTCGCTGCCAGCGCCGCCTTCGACAATATCGTCGCCTTCGCCACCGCTGATGGTGTCGTTGCCAGCTTCACCCAGAAGGATGTCGCCACCGGTGCCACCGTTGATGATGTCGTCGCCGGAACCGCCGCTGATTTCGTCGATGCCTTCGCCGCCATCAATAACGTCGTTCCCGGCGCCAGCATTAATCGCGTCGCCACCGGCACCGCCGGAAATGGTGTTGTTGCTCTCGTCACCGGCAATCTTGTCGTTAAAGTCGGAGCCAACGACATCTTCGATATCGATCAGCGTATCATTGCCCTGACCGGTTGCGGTGCCCGCGGCCAGATCAACATCAACGCCCTGATCGGCACTGCTGTAATCGGCGGTATCGGAACCTTCGCCACCGTCAAGCACGTCATCACCAGCACCTCCGACAAAGGTGTCATCCCCGGCAAGGCCGGTCAGGGTATTGTTTTCATCATTACCGGACAAAGTATCGTCAAACAGGGTACCGGTGACGTTTTCGATGCCTTCAAGGACGTCATCACCATCACCACCGGTAACGGTTCCCGCCTCAAGGTCGGCATTGATACCTGCGCCTTCGGTCGAGTAATCGGCGGTATCATTACCGTCACCACCACGCAGCACATCCGATCCGGCATTGCCGACCAGCGTATCATCACCGATACCACCATCGACGGTATCGTTGCCTTCGCCACCGATCAGGCGGTCATTCCCGGCACCACCATCAATCGTGTCGTCGCCTTCAAGGGCGTTGATGATGTCATCGCCACTGCCGCCGATCATTTCATCGGCGTTTTCTGAACCAAGCTGAACTTCAACACCGATGAAGTTATCGGCAGTCAGCTCTGACGGGGTGACGCCTTGCAGGGTGATGGTATCGCCGCTGTCAAACGTGATGGTCAGATCACCATTGGCGTCCGTGCCAAACATTTTCTCAAGCGCACCATAACCGGCAATATTGAAGCTGGTCAGGTCAATAGTATCGACGAGCGGATTGAAATCGGTAACAGTATCCTGTCCGTCGCCCGGATTGAAGATCACCTGATCCGAACCGCTTCCAAGTGTCAGCGTGTCATCACCCGCACCGGCATCAAAGATGTCATCCCCTGCACCACCGATAAAGGTATCGCTCTGTGCGCCACCGATGAAGGTGTCGCTGAACTCGGAACCACGGATTGCCTCGATGCCTTCAAGGGTATCGGTACCGGTTGCTGTGCCGGATACGGTATTGTTGCTGGTATCAACTGTGACGGCAGCCTCGGAGTCGACATAGCTTGCAGTATCAAAGCCTTCGCCACCAATCAGGCGGTCATCACCGGCACCCGACAGCAATGTGTCGTTGCCTGCGCCACCATCAAGCGTATCGCTGCCAGCACCACCTGAAATGATGTCATTGCCCGCGCCACCTTCGACAAGGTCATCGCCGCCGCCAGACGAAATAACATCGTTACCTTCGCCGCCAGAAATAGTATCAGCGCCGTCGCCGGTATTGATGGTGTCATTACCCGCACCGCCATCGACGACATCAGCGCCCTCGCCGGTGGTGATGACGTCACTACCATCGCCGGCATTGACAGTGTTGTCGCCGTCACCTGCATTGATAACGTTGCCATTGTCGTCGCCAGTGATCAGGTCATCGCCGTCGCCGGTCGTGACATTTTCAATATTGGTAAAGGTGTCGGTATCAATGCCATTGGTGGCTGTGCCGTCGGTGAAATCAACGGTCTGGTCGCCGGAGAGATCACTCAGATCAAGTGTATCGTTCCCTGCACCACCGTCGATGGTGTCGCTACCAACACCGCCGCGCAGCGCATCATTGCCAGCACCGCCCAGAAGGACGTCATCGCCTGCACGACCATCAAGGATGTCATTGCCCGCTTCACCAGACAGTGTGTTTCGTTCCCCATCCCCACGAAGGGTATCCGCGCCAACGCTACCAGTGATGTTTTCAAAGTTCGAAATCGTATCACTGGTGCTGGTTGCGCCCGTCTGAAGATCAACTGAAACACCTGACTCACCGGTAAACGAGAGGGTATCTTCGCCCTCGCCTCCGTCAAGCGTATCGTTACCCGCACCGCCGGAAATAGTATCGTTGCCAGCGCCACCTTCGACAACGTCATTCCCGGCACCACCGGTGATGCTGTCATCGCCGTCGCCGGCAAGAATGGTGTCGTTGTTGCCACCACCGGTGATGACGTCATCATGGTCAGATGCAATGATCTGTTCGATGCCACCAAAGGTGTCGGTACCGGTATCTTCACCGGTTGCCGTGTTGGTGCCCAGATTGATATTCAGGCCGGACGCAGCATCCGAGTAATCAAGCGTATCGGCACCCGAACCACCAATATAAGTGTCATCGCCAAGTTCACCGACGAAGCTGTCATCGCCTGCGCCGCCATCAAGGATGTCGTCTCCAGCACCGCCGATCAGCATGTCGTTACCGGCACCGCCATTGATCACGTTATCGGCTTCGTCGCCCGTGATGGTGTCATTAAATTCTGTACCGGTGACGTTTTCGAAACCGGAAATCGTGTCATTGCCATCTGCGCCGGTCGCAGTTCCAGCAGACAGATCAATGTTCTGCGCCCCGGTTGCCTCGGAATAATCAAGGGTATCGGTCCCTTCACCACCCGACAGGGTGTCATCACCCGAGCCACCGGAAATCACGTCATTGCCAGCGCGACCTTCAATCGTGTCATTACCCGCCCCACCCGACAGGGTGTTTGCCGCATCCGAACCACCGATGCTGTCATTGGCATCCGAGCCAATCACGTCTTCGATGTTGCTCAGCAGATCGGTACCGTCAGATTTGGCGGCCGAACCGGCTTCAAGGTCAACATCAACGCCGGTTTCGCTGTTGCTGTAATCAATTACGTCCTGACCGGCGCCACCATCGATCACGTCATCACCGGCACTGCCGTTGATAATGTCGTTCCCGCCGCCAGTCAAAATGGTGTTATCACTATCCGAACCGGTAATAACGTCGTTCCGGTTCGAACCGATTACATTTTCAACATTAAGAACCGTATCACCAGTGTCTTCGTCGGTTTTACCCGTCGCAAGGTCGAGGGTTATCCCCTGCTCTGCACCGGAGTAATCAACCGTATCAATCCCGTCACCACCATCAATCAGGTCTTTGCCAAGGCCACCGATCAGGGTGTCGTCACCGACACCACCAAGAAGGGTGTCGTTACCTTTGCCACCTGACAGAATGTCATCACCCCCCTCACCGGACAGGACGTTGTTCCCCTGATCACCCGTGATGGTGTCATCAAAATCAGAGCCGCTGAGATTTTCGATACCCGAAAGCGTATCATTGCCAAGCCCGGTTACAGTGCCCGCGCCCAGATCGGCCGTAATACCGCCGGTCGCATTACCGTAATCAACGCCATCAACCCCGGTACCACCGCGCAGCACATCATCGCCGCCACTTGCGATCAGGGAGTCATTGCCTGCGCCAGCATCAATCGTGTTGGCACCAGCATCGCCAATCAGAATATCGTCGTGGGCCGAACCGGTGACGTTTTCGATGCTTTCAAGCGTGTCTTCACCCGCCGCACCACTTGCCGTTTGTGCAGCAAGGTCAACAGTAACCCCGCCCTCGGCATTGGTGTAACTTGCGGTATCTTTGCCCGCACCGCCCGACAGGGTGTCATCCCCGCCCAGTCCTTCAAGGATGTCGTCACCTTCGCCGCCTGCGAGGATGTTATCGACATCAGAACCAATCAGGACATCATTGCCCGCACCGGCAACGATGTTTTCGACATTCCGAATCTGATCATTGCCACTTTGTGCCGTGGCCGTCCCGGCGTTGAGATTGACATTGATACCAGCAGTTTCGTCGGAATAATCAACTGTATCGACGCCTGTGCCACCATCCAGGATATCATCACCTTGACCGCCAATCAGGGTGTCGTCGCCAGCACCGCCAAAGATGCTGTCATCGCCTTGAACACCATCAATGATGTCGTTGCCATCAAGACCCGACATCGTGTCCCGACCATCGGTCCCCGACATGGTGTCATCACCAGACGTTCCGACAATGTCACGCACCCCGATGAAGTTGTCTGCGGTGATATCTTCAAGGCTGACACCTTCAAGCACCATCGATGTGCCTTCGCCGAAATCGATGACAAGGTCACCGTTTTCGTTTTCGGACATCATCTCGTAAAGCGCGCCGTAGGTATCAACACCAAGAGCACGAATATCAATCTGGTCCTCGCCAACGGCAAAGTCGGTGATGGTATCGGTTCCGGCATCCGGACCAACAACGTAAACATCCGCCCCCGTCCCACCGGTCAGGGTGTCATCACCCGCACCACCGGTGATGGTATCAGCACCGGCCCCGGCATTGATAACGTTGTTACCGTCATCGCCGGTGATGATATCGGCCTGGCCAGAACCGATGACATTTTCAACGCCACTAATGCTGTCAGTACCGCCGGCATTGCTCGCCGTTCCTGCCGACAGATCAACGTTGACCGCACCGCCATCCGCATAGGTTACAGTGTCGTCGCCATCGCCACCTTCGATGGTGTCACTGCCTGCGCCACCGATCAGAAGGTCGTCGCCGGCACCACCATCAAGGATGTCGTCACCAGAACCACCGGAAAGGATGTTGTTGGCATCGTCACCAATCAGGGTGTCGTCGTGATCTGAACCCAGAACACTCTCAATACTTTCAAGGGTATCGTCGCCAGCGGCACCACTTGCAGTCCCCTCGGAAAGATCAACGGTTACAGAGCCGTCGGCATCGCTGTAGTCAGCTGTATCTGTACCATTACCGCCGACAAGGGTGTCGTTGCCTAGGCCGCCGACGAGTAAGTCGTTGCCCGAACCGCCCAATACGGTGTCATTGCCTTCACCGCCTGAAAGCCTGTCATTGCCTGTCCCACCAAGCAATGCGTCATCACCGGCACCGCCGGAAATGGTGTCATTACCAGCACCGCCGGACAATGTGTTGGCACCATCATTTCCGATGATCGTGTCGTTCTGGTTTGAACCAAGAACATTTTCGATATCAATCAGTGTGTCTTCGTTCCCGAAACCGCCGATGCCAGCTTCGAGATTGACTGAAACGCCACCGCCGGCCGAATAGTCAACAGTATCTTCGCCGTCACCACCGTCGATGACATCCCGACCCAAGCCGCCGGAAATGGTGTCATCACCGCTGTTACCGAAAATTGTGTCGTCACCTGCACCGCCGGCAATCGTATCATTGCCCGCAAGGCCATCAATCACCTCGGCCGCCAAGGATCCTTGCAAAACATCATTGCCCTCGGTCGCGCCCAGGGTTTCAATGTCAATAAAGTTTTCCGCAGTCAGGTTTTCGGGTGAAACACCATTCAGGACGATAGTGCTGTCATTTATAGTAATGACTGCATTACCCGCATTGTCCGTACCGAGCATTTTCTTGAGTGCTTCAAAGTTCGGAACATTGAAGCCAGCAAGATCAATCTTGTCTTCTGCCGGATTGAAATCTGTGATGACGGACCGGCCAGTCTCGGCACCAAAGACAAAGGTATCAGCACCTTCACCGCCGGAAACAACATCGTTGCCGCCACCTGCAGTGATGGTGTCATCGCCAGCGCCACCTTCGATGACGTTACTAAACTGATCGCCAGTCAGCACATCATCGAAATCCGAGCCGACAATATTTTCGACAGAGCTTAGCGTGTCGTTGCCATCCGCACCCGATGCCGTGCCCACAGCAAGATCGACATTTACGCCACCGGATGCATCGGCATAGGTAACGGTATCGGAGCCAAGACCACCCGAAATCCGGTCATTGCCGGCGCCACCCGCAATTGTGTCGTTACCGGCACCGCCATTGAGCACATCATCGCCAGCACGACCATCAAGAACATCGTTACCTGCGCCCCCATCAAGCACGTTCGCAGAGTCATCGCCGGCCAGAGTGTCGTTAAAGGACGAGCCCGTGACATTTTCAAAGTTGGCAATTGTATCAGTGCCGTCAGACACAGTTGCCTGTCCGGTCGCAAGGTCGACAACAACACCACCGTCAGTACCCTGATAGCTCAGGGTATCGTTACCATCGCCACCATCAAGATCATCATTGCCGGCACCGCCATTGATCGCATCGTCACCCGTACCGCCGGTAATGGTGTCAGTGCCGGTTCCACCGGTTATGAAATCATTGCCAGCACCACCATCAATCGTATCGTTTCCGGCACCGCCGGAAACCACATCGTTGCCGTCTTTGGCGCTAATCACATCACTTCGGTCAGTACCAATCAGAACGTCCCTGTCCTCGGTACCTTCCAGCGAACGGATGCCCTTGAAGTTGGCATAGGTCAGGCTATCGGGATTAACACCTTCAAGGGTAATGACAGCATCGCCAACCGAAATCGTCGCATTGCCCGCCGCGTCTTCGCCGATAAAGTCGGCGACATCGGAGAACAGCTCAAGACCGTCAATACCCTGAATATCAATGACGTCGTTCACAGGATCGAAATCGGTGACGAGATCATTACCGCTGTCCGCGCGGACAACGAAGGTATCGGCACCCGATCCACCGGTCAGCGTATCGTCACCGCCGCGACCATCAATGGTATCGCTGCCCGCACCACCGAGGAAGATATCGTCACCACCGCTGCCCAGCATGGTGTCGCTGGCCGATGAACCCTCGATCTTCTCAAAACCGGAGATAACGTCGGTAAAGTCGTTTCCGGAAACCGTTCCAGCCTCGAGGTCAACCGTCACGGCCGACCCAGGACCTGTCACACCAGCGTTATAGCTTAGGGTATCGTTGCCATCGCCACCAATCAGGGTGTCATCACCGGCACTGCCAAAGACAGTATCGTCGCCAGCACCGGTATTAATGATGTTGTCGACAGCGTTGCCATAAACGATGTCGTTACCAGAACCTGACACAACGTTTTCAAAGCCCGAAAGGGTGTCATTGCCGTCACCGGTTGCCGTGCCGGTCGAGAGGTCAACCGTCACACCGCCATCAACGTCGGTATAATCAACAGTATCGTTCCCAGCACCACCAGACAGCACGTCATCACCGCCGCCACCGGAAATGGTGTCATCACCAGCCATACCCGAAAGCGTATTCGCGCCATCGTCACCGGAAATGACATCGTTGTTTGCAGACCCGGTAATATTTTCAATGTTGGAAAGCTGCGCTGTCCCGGAACCCATCGTGGCGGTGCCGTTCGCAAGATCGACATTCAGCCCGGACTCATTGCCAAAGGAAACCGTATCATTGCCATCGCCACCATCGATGGTGTCGTTACCGCCAACGCCGCGAATGACGTCATCCCCCGCGCCGGTCGAAATGACATTGGCGTCACTGGACGCAATGACAGTGTCATCGCCAGCACCAGTAATTACGTTCTCAACACTAACCAGTGTATCAGTTTCGCCGGTTTGGCCGTCACGCGCGGATCCATCCTCGAGATTAACTTCCTGACCGCTTTCGCGCGCACTCAGATCAAGTGTGTCACTGCCTTCACCGCCAATGAGGGTATCGTTGCCTTCTTCGCCAACGAACAGGTCGTCGCCGTCGCCGCCATCAAGGGTGTCATTGCCACCACGACCAACAAGCGTGTCATTACCCGCACCACCGCGCAAAACGTTGGCACCGTTATCGCCGTAAAGTTCGTCATCATAGGCTGAACCGGTCGCATTCTCGATACGATCAAGAATATCGTTGCCATCGGCACCCGTCGCCGTTCCTGCACCAAGGTCAACCTGAACACCGCCATTGGCGCCGGAATAGTCGACAGTATCAATACCTTCCTGACCGCGCAGGGTATCGTTGCCCGCACCGCCCGAAACCGTATCATCGCCATAACCGCCGGAAATGACATCGTCACCACCCCCACCGCTGAGCGTATCGTCGCCGCCATAACCATAAAGCGCGTCGTTGCCATCAGTGCCAGCACCGACGTCATTGTCTTCGGTTTCAAAAATACGACCGAAACCGCGGAAATCATCCGCACTTAGGCTGTCGCTGCTGACACCTTCAAGGGTGAGCGTGCCCTGATCCCCGAAATCGATAACGGTGTTGCCGTTGCCATCATCGGACATCATGGTTTGCAGGGTTGCAAAGTCCTGAATGCCGAGTTTGGAAAGATCTATAATGTCTTCCGAATCGGCAAAATCAGTGATCGTGTCATTGCCGAAATTCTCGGTCAGCTCAAAGTCGTCAGCACCCGAACCACCAGTCAGGGTGTCGTCCCCCGCACCACCAGTCAGCGTATCGATACCGGCACCGCCCTCAAGGATGTTGTCGGCATCATCCCCCGCAATGTGATCGTCAAAGTCGGAACCGACGACGTTTTCCACCATCTGAACGACGTCATTGCCCGCACCGCCCGTCGCGGTTTCGTTGGCAAGGTCAACCGTGACGGCACTGTCGGCATCGCTATAGCTTACAGTATCGACACCACTGCCACCCTGGATGTGATCATCGCCTTGGCCCCCACGCAGGAAGTCGTCACCGGATCCACCCGCCATAACATCATTGCCGGAGCCACCCACCAGAAGGTCGTTGCCAGCCCCACCCTGCAGTACGTCGTCGTCATCGCCACCAAACAGGCTGTCGCTGCCATCACCGCCTTGCAGGATGTCGTTGCCGCTTTCACCGCGCAGGACATCATTGCCCCCACCACCCTGCAAAAGGTCATTGCCAGCGCCGCCTTCAAGCGTGTCATCGCCGTCATTGCCCTGAAGGGTGTCATTTCCGCTATCCCCCCCGAGGGTATCTGGCTCGTCGTCGCCCTGAACGATGTCGGCCGCACCTGACGGATTATTGTCAAAGGCGTTGGAGTCGCCATCATCAGCATCGGTTACGTCGCCATCCGCTTCAGCGTCGGTGCCGCCGGTTGTTTCACCACCCGTTGCGTCCGCGCCCGAGGTTGCATCGCCAGAGGTTTCTTGTCCGGCGTCACCTTCGGGTGCTGCGCCTGCTTCGACGCCTTCGGTGGTATCACCCGATGTGGTTTCTTGGCCTAGGGTCTCATCGGAAGTTGAACCTGCATCAGACGCCTGATCGCCATCAGCGGCAACATCACCTGATCCTGCCTCGCCGGAGCCTTCTGCCGGTGTTTCGTCGCTGCCTTCGCCAGTGGTTTCAGAACCAGCTTGTGGCTCAGTCGTCTCAGCGCCGGATGTTTCACCGGTTGCTTCGTCTACCGGCTGCTCAGTACCTTCGCCCGCAGCATCACCGGAATCCGCACTGCCAGTATCGGTTGCACCACCTTCGGTATCGCCGGAACCCAGCGTATCTTCACCGCTGCCAGCAGAAGCACTGTCGGAACTAGTTTCTCCGCTGGTTTCGCCGCCAGATGTGTCTTCACCAGAGGTTTCGGTGCCCGCACCAGCTTCTGAACCTGCACCAGAACCCGTATCAGAACCGTCGACGACTTCACCGCCGTCAGAGCCTGAAGCTTCTTCTCCGCCGGTTGCGTCACCAGAATCGGAACCACCCGTGGAAGGTTCCGTCTCACCTGATGCGGTTTCGCCTGTCGTGCTTCCACCGTCCGTCGATCCGGAAGTTTCGCCCGAAGACGCACCGGTTTCGTTACCGGTCGCTTCGGAACCGGATGCAGCACCTGAACCGCCATCGGTTGGTGTTTCCGACGCGCTATCGCCGGTGCTGCCCGTTTCGTCTGTGCTTTCTGAACCGCCAGATGTGGCTTCGCCCGAGGTGGTATCTTCCTGTGCTTCAGAACTGCCCGTTGAACCGGTTTCCGTTACCGCATCGCCAGTCGTGGTTTCACCGGAACCGCTGGAATCACTGTCGGTCCCGCCATCACTCTGGGTGGTTTCTTCACTGCCGGATGCATCGGTCGCGCCATCACCGGAAGCCTCATTAGAAGCCCCGCCAGAGGTTTCACCAGAATCTGTCGAACCCGCTTCCCCGGTGCTGCCGGAACCAGTTTCCGTACCACCGGCTTCCGTACCGCCTGTGCCACTATCGCCTGTCGCATCACCGCTTGCGGCACCATCGGCTGCGGTACCGGTATCGCTTTGCGACGGCGTATCTTGCGCGTCATTTGTGCGACCAGCGCCGGACTCCAGATTGACTTCAACACCCTTATCAGACTGGCTGTAATCAAGGGTATTTTCGCCCGCGCCACCGTCAACAACGTCCGCACCGTCGCTTGCGGCAAAGGTGTCGTCACCATCACCACCCGACAGGCTGTTATTGCCGGAATCACCCGTCAGAACATCATTGCCCGATGTCCCACGGAGATTTTCAATATTTTCAAAGGACGTCCGATTGGCACCAGTGGCATCGGTCGAGGAACCTTGCGAAAGATCGGCGCGCACGCCGTCAGAAGCCCCGTCAAATGACAGGGTATCTTCGCCAGCACCGCCATCAATGCTATCAACGCCGCCGCCCGGCAAAATCACATCATCGCCATCCGAACCGATGATGATATCGTCGCCTGACCCACCTTCAATCACATTGGCTTCGCCATCGGTGGAGGCAGCATCCCCGCCCTCCGTCGCGACAGAAACTTCGTTGATCTGCGGGACATCCACCAGCGTCACATTGGCAAGATCTGCCTTCGACACGCCCTCGAAAATCACCTTGTCGCCGGTGGCAAACACGATGAAGGCATTGCCAGACGCATCTTCGCTGGCCAGCGCCATGAGCTCGCTGACACTGTCGACGCCAAGGTCGCCAAGTGCCAACACATCTTTGTCAATGTTGAAGTCGGTGATGGTGGTTTGCTCGAAACCACTTTGGAGCACGAAGGTATCGCGTCCTTCGCCGCCGGTAACAACATCCTCACCCTCGCCCGATTCGAAAATGTCGTCGCCTTCGCCGCCAATCAGGGTGTTGTCACCACCATCGCCCACCAGAACATCATCATAGGCAGTGCCGATCACGTTCTGGATGTTGGTGAAAACCTGCGTTGCAGCGGATTGTGAGTTGCCCTCGCCCGAAGAGCCTGCCCCAGAATCATTTTTGACCGCAGCAGAATCCCCTTCTGCGCGGTCATCAAGAACCTGATCAATATCGGTGTCGGTAATTCCAACACCGTCGTCTTGGTTGGCGGGCGAGACCAAAACACATACTCCCTACATGGGAATTATTTTTACCAGTACTGCGGCGAACAATCGGCCACAGAATCGACTTATACCGTAGTATAAATTAGATTTATGCGAATCATCAATAGAAAATGACTCGCCCGGGGATGGTTGATGCGTTTTTTCTCATATTTTCCGGCGTTTTGGAAGGAAAAAGCCCGGTCTGTCAGAATCTGTCAGGTTGTATAGATTCTGCCATCATGACCTATACGTTATTTACCAAATCATTGTTCGCGGAATGCGCGATCAAAGCTGGTGGTGATCGGTGAAAACAGGTAAGCAAGAATCGTTCTGGCACCCGTTACGATCTCCAACTGGGCGGGCATGCCGGGCGACAAAATCATGCCTTCATGCTCTGCCAGGCTCTCGGCATCGATCTCGACCATGGCCTGGAAATAGGATCGGCCTTCGGAGTCTGTCAGCCGGTCCGGCGAGACATCGGTTACAGTGCCCTTGACCGGCGCAAACCAGCGCTGACTGAACGATGTCACCCGGATATTGACCGGAAGCCCGGCCGAAACGACGTCAATATCGTTCGGGGAAACGCGGGCCTCGATCACAAGCCGATCATCCGCCGGCACGATTTCAAGCACCTGTGCACCGGGCGGAATGACCCCGCCGATCGTGGTGAACTGCATGTTGGTCACCGTGCCATTGCGCGGCGCCTTGATGTCGGAACGCACCAGGATATCCTCGGCCGAGCGCAGGCGTTCGTTCAGATCGGAAATCTCGCTTTGGATATCGCGCAATTCTGTGTTGATCGATTGCAGGTGGTCACGCATCAGTTGTGACTGGCTGGCCTTGACCTGCTGGATTTGCTGTTCGATCCGGGCAATATCTGCGGAAAACCGCCCGATATTACCAAGGGTTTCAACCAACCGGCTTTCGAGTTGCAGCAACCGGGTCCGCCGCGCATAGCCAAGATCAACCATCGGTTTGACCATGGCGAGCTCTTCCTTGACGATCCCGACCTGCTGTTCGGCAGCGGTCTTTTGCTCGCGCGTGCCAACAATCTCGCGACGCAATTCCTTGATGCGCTCGTCATAGAGCGCAAGCTCACCGGCAAACGCACTGCGGCGACTGTCAAACAGGGTGCGTTGTGCATCGGTGATCGAAAAATAGCGCGGATCTTCAAGCGGCGGCGGGAATGACAAATAATCATCCTGCGCCCGTTCGGCAATCAGCCGCGTCTGGGTCGCCAGCGCATTGAGATAACGGTTATTGAGCAGATCATAACTCGCCCGTGAACGTGTATCATCAAGCCTAATCAGGACATCACCCGCCTGGACCCGCGTACCATTGCGCACAAGAATGTCGCGAATGATGCCGCCTTCAAGATGCTGAACGCTTTGTCGGCCCGAAAATGGCGCAACCACACCACTGGCCGTCGCGGCCGAATTGACCTCAGCAGTACCGGCCCACAGAAGGACCGAGCCAAAGCCCAAGAACAGGATCAAAAAGCCGATCCGCACCAACGGCTTAACATCGGTACTAAGCTCGCGCGCGGTTGGAAGTTGCACACCACCAGACATCAGGCACCACCCTGTCGACGTTCAGCCGATCCTTCAACCACACGCAATTGCGGACGACCGCGACGGGTATTTTGTGCACTTGGTTGTGCGCGATCCATCGGGCGGTCTTCTGCCTCGGCCGGTTTGCGGCGCGGTGCCCGCGCTGCAGCCGCGCGTTCGGCATCCTCACGCACTTTGCGCATGCGCATCGCGGCTTCTTCGCGGGCCTTGGCGATGGCCTCGGCTTCACTTATTTTGCGCTGTGGCGCAGGCTTGCGGGCCGGTTGTGCGGTGCGTTCCGGCTGGGCCTTTGGTTTGGTCGCGGCGCGCTTGGGCGCAAGATCGGCGGCACTTGCCGGACGGGCTTCACGCGATGCACGGGCTGGCGGATCCTTGCGGGCTGCGTCCCTTGTCGCAGCTTGTTTCTTGCTGACCGGGCGCATGGTCATCATCGTGCCACCCGGGGTCGGCTGTGGCTTCATTTCTGTCTTGGCGATACCTGCCGCCTGCTTCGCAGCTTGTGCGCGACCAGAACCTGCTTCACCGGTGGCACCGAAATCCGCGATCTCAGGTGTTTCCTCGATCCCGACCTCAGGTTCCGGCGCGCTCATGGCTGCTGCCGGATGGGTATTGGGGACCGTGTTTTTCTCGACAATCGGGCGCGGTGCGTCGGGATTGGGCACGGCAATCTGTTTGGGGGTGATGCGCATTTGACCATCAGATGGCAACGCGTCGGCCATTGGCTCGGCCGGGCGGGACATTGGTGGCAGGCCACGCGCAATTTGATCACTTTCCGGAACCGGTTTTGATACTGCTGATTTCGCGCCACCCTTGACCGGCACAACCTGAATTTGCCCGTCGGCCAGTGCCAGAATGGCATCGGCGCGTGCCAGAATTTCGCGTTCGTGACTGACGATAAAGGTCGTGATGCCGTTTCGGCGCAAAACATCGATCAGTTCGCTGATATGGGTAACGCCATTGTCATCAAGGGCTGTTGTCGGTTCATCAAGCAACAACAAACGCGGACGCGAAAACAGGGCGGCAGCGAGTGCGATCAATTGTCGCTGCCCGCCCGAAAGATTGCGACCGCCACGATCAACCCGCGTGTCATAGCCATCTGGCAAATCCAGAATGAACTGATGCGCGCCTGCCAATTCAGCAGCCTGAATGATGTCGCGCATTTCCGCATTGCCAAGACGGGCAATGTTTTCGGCAATTGTGCCTGGGAACAGGAACGGGTTTTGCGCCAGATACCCTATCTGCGCGCCCATTTCGGTGCGATCTGCGCGGGATGCTTCAACGTCGTCAAGCTTGACCGACCCCGAACCCGGCAACCAGATGCCCATGATCAGCTTCAAAAGCGCGGTCTTGCCGACCCCGTTGAACCCGGCGATTGCAATGATCTGCCCCGGTCCGGCCTTGAACGAGAATCCCTTGAAAAGCACATTGCGGCTGTTGGGCGGCGCAAAGACAAGACGATCGACACTGACCGACATGCCGCGTCCGCGCGGCATGGGTGCCGGGACCGTCTGACGTTTTTCAAGCAGGATATTATTAAGACGCTCGAACGAACTGCGGGCCGCATTCCAGCTGCGCCATGCGGTCACTGCGCCATCAAATGGCGCCAAACCGCGCATGCCAAGGATCATGGACGCCACCATGATGCCGATCGTAATGCTTTCGGACAGAACCAGATAGGCGCCAACCCCGATAAAGCAGACCTGCATGGCAAGGCGGACAAAATGCGATAACGTGGTCGATGTGCCAACACGGCGGCTGGCCTGACCTTCCCAATAAAGCGAGTCTGACTGGTCCGCCTGCCAACGCTGACGGGCAGACTGGGTCATGCCCATCGCTTCCATCGCCTCGGCATTGCGGACATAGGTTTCTTCCTGCGCAATACCGCGGTTCTGGCTTTCTTCGGACCGGTCGACGGAAATCTTGGCCGCGGCTTCGTTGGCAATCGCAATCACGATCAAAAGCAACGCCCCGCCACAGGCCACCATGCCAAGGCGGGTATCAAAGATGAACACAACCCCGATATAGACCGGGGCCCACATGAAATCGATCAGGGCGAACGGGCCACTGCCGGTCAGGAACCCGCGCAAACCATATAGATCGCGCAAAGGTCGCTGGCGCATCTGGCTGCCGCGTGCTGATTGCTGCACAACGTGGGCAAACAGTTCCCCACCCAGTCGAAGATCAAGTGCCGTCCCGACCCGGATCAAAACCCTTGATCGCAATTGTTCCATCGAGGCGATGAAGACCAGAACAAGGCCTATGCCAAGGGTAAGGAGGGCCAGCGTATCCACCGACCGGCTGGAAAGAACGCGGTCAAACACCTGCATGGAATAGATTGGGATCACCATGTTGAGCAGGTTGATCACCATCGAGAATCCGCCGACAAGCGCGATCGACCGCCAGAACAACCGTTCCAGCGGGGTACGATCCCCTTCGCGTCCCGCATCCGATTTGCGGGTTGGTCGGATTCTATCCAACAGGCCCATCAAGTCCTTCCACTACCACCGCCCATGAAACAAGGGCAGATATCTTATATCTGTTGCCGTTGATCATTTGGCAATTGCGCATGACAAACCACCCGCGCGGCAAAGCCACAACGGGTATCCTAGCCAATGGCATACTCCCACTATTCTAGTCGAATATATAAGGATGTGTTAAGATTTCGCCGCAAAGCCCTTTATTTCATTGCCTTACCGCGTCATCACATCGCGCAATTCTTCCCAAATCCCGTCCTCGAAACCCAACCGCGACTTGCGGGCAACAACCTGTGCTGGATCAATGCAAACAACCGATTGTTTGACATAAATTTTTCCGACCGCGCCAAAGGTTGCATTTGCGTATATGCAGTGATCATCCCTATCTTTGGATAAGGCCCCAACCCGAACCCTGATAGGCAAATCGCGAATGGCTGACAACACGCCGCAGCTTCCCGACTTCATTCAACGGTTTCTCGCCATTCAACCCGGTGGAGTCTCCCACGCGGGCGGGCTGATGGCGTGCATGATCGGTGTGCTTGCCGCCTGTGCATGGATGCTGGGCGGGATATCGATGATGATTTCGGCTGGTATTGCGGTTGCCCTGATGCTCGTACTTTCACCGATGATCTCGCCAGAAATACTGATGAAAATGCTGCGCGCCAGTCCGCTTTCGGGGGAAGATTATCCCGCCATCCATGAAATGAGCCGCCTGCTTTCCGAACGCGCAGAACTTGGTCACAAACCAAAATTGTTCCTGCTGCCGGGCAAGGGGGTAAATGCCATCACGACCGGTACGGACGACAACACCACGATTGCGATTTCAAGCGATGCGGTTCATGGCCTTTCCCCGCGCCAGATGCGCGCGATTTTGGCCCATGAAGTGGCGCATGCCTGGCATGGTGATACCCGTATCTTGCTGATTACCGATGTGCTGTATCGCGCAACATGGACCATCGCGCTGTTTGGCCTGGCAATTTTCATCTTTGGCGATTTCAATCCACCCGCCTGGATGATTATCCTGTTTGGTGCGGTGCCAACCATCAGCTTCCTGTTCCAGCGCGCGGTCATTCGCGACCGCGAATTTGCCGCTGACCACGGGGCAAGTGATTTGCTCAATGGCCCGGAAGACATGATTGATGCGCTTTTGCATATCGATCAGATCAATCGCAAACGTCTTGGCCTTGTGCCTTATCGCAGCACCCAGCCGCCTAGCCTGCTTGACACCCATCCATCGGTTGGGGCGCGGATCAAGGCACTCCGCGCCCTCAAACCCGGCACATGGCAGAAATTCTTTGAAAACCGGCGGATGCCGCCGCAATAATCGACCATGGCAATACCGGGAAATTCTGATCGTTCTGATCTTGGAAAATGCGCGATCTGTGGTCGGGCGATGATCGCAGGTCCCAGTGTTGATCGCCATCACTGGCACCCGAAATCACAGGGCGGGACTGAAACCGAATGGCTGCATCGCGTTTGCCATCGCATGATCCATCGCCTGTTTGATGAAGCCACCCTTGCACGCGACTATAACAGCCCCGACAAGCTGCTTGCCCATCCCGATATCATCAAGTTCGTCAAATGGGTGCGAAAGAAACCGGTTGATTATGTCGACTGGCCGGAAAGTGCCGGGCGTTACGGACGCAATCGCGGCAAACGGCGATAAGGCCCTGCATTGCCAACCCACCCAAAAGAACTGCCCATTTAACCATTTACCTGCGAAGATGGGCGCAATATACGCATCCATCGCGCAATCGCCGAAAGCAGGAAGAACCGATGCCAAGCCTTGATATGCTCAACGAATTGATCCCGGTCTTTGTCACGCTGTTTGTGATCATTGACCCGTTGGGTCTGGTGCCGGTCTTCATCGTCCTGACGCAGGGCACAAGTGCTGCGCACCGCCGGCGCATGGCGATCCGTGCCTGCTTGACCAGTTTCTTTATCCTAGCGGCCTTTGCCCTGATCGGCGAAGGATTGCTGGGCGTGTTTGGCATCCATATGCCCGCCTTCCGGATTGCAGGGGGCACGTTGCTGTTTTTGATCGCACTTGAAATGCTGTTTGAAAAGCGCAGCCAGAAACGTAACCAGCGCGCCGAACAGGTTCATCAGGAACTCGAAGAAGATCACGACACCGACAAGGCCGGAAAGACCGCCAAAGCCAAAACCAAGACCGCGGCCACCAAAACGGCGGACGGCCCGACCATCCCGGATGACGAGGCGGATGATGTCTCGATCTTCCCGATGTCGATCCCGTTCCTGTCCGGCCCCGGTGCCATCGCATCCGTGATGCTTCTGATGGGCAAGTTCGAAGACAATATCGCCATGCAGGCCAGCGTCATTGGCGTGGTCGCCGTCGTGATGGTGATCGCCTTTGTCTTCTTCCTGCTGGCAAACGTGGTTGCCAAACGCCTCAGCCCGACCGTTGCCACCGTGGTATCACGCCTGCTTGGTATGATCTTGGCCGCCCTCGCGGTCCAGTTCATCATTGATGGCATAAAGCAGGCGTTTTTCTAGGAAATCCGCCAAACAGCCTGCCCTGCGCCGACAATCCTTACTGTGCCGCCCAGACGTAACCGGCATACAGCACCAGCATGATGATGCCGGGTATCCGGCCAATTTGTGGACGGCGAAGCATCAGCGTCAGACCAATCGAAACCGCAATCATCACCGGAAGGTCAAACATCAGGAACCGGTCCGCGACCGGAATCGGCGACACGACCGCCGTCAGGCCGAGAATCCCCAGGATGTTGAAAATGTTCGACCCAATAATATTGCCAATCGCGATTTCGGATTGCTTTTTCAATGCAGCAATCAGCGATGTCGCGAGCTCTGGCAAGGACGTACCAACCGCAACAATCGTAAGCCCGATAAAGGCTTCGGAAACCCCAAAGGTGCGCGCGATGGTCACCGCCCCTTCGACAAGGTAATGGGCACCAACCATCAGCATGGCCAGCCCCGCGACAACCCAGACAATTGACAGCCAAACATTTGAAACTGCCTCGGGCAGATCCGTCGATGACGCGGGTTCCGAACGCGACTGGCGATAGGCAAACACCAGATAACCAATCAATGCCGCAAACATAAGCCCACCAGCGACACGGCCAAGGTCACCAAGCGCAAAGAACGGCACCAGCACGACAGCAGCACCAAGCATCACAGCGGTGTCACGACCAAGCGTGCCGCCAGATACCGCAATTGGCCAAACCACGGCAGAAACACCAACAATCAGCAAGATATTGGCAATGTTGGACCCGATAACGTTGCCAAGCGCGATATCCGGCACACCACGCAATGCCGCATCCATGGAGACAAGAAGTTCCGGCGTCGATGTCCCGAAACCGACCACGGTCAAACCGATCAGAAGCGATGACATGGAAAGTTTGCGGGCGATCCCGACGCTACCGCGCACCAGAGACTCCCCGCCAAAGAAAAGCCCGGCCAAACCGCCGAGCAACATCAGATATTCCATGACCAACGCCCTTCCAGCTCACATTGCATCAAATCTCGCTTTTGGATGCATGCTGCGTGAGTTGTACGACAATTGGGGACATTGCAAGCCCATCACGGCGTACCCCTTGAAAAAAGATTGGGTCATAAAATCTGATCCAAGCATAACGCCCAGTATTATTGTTGCTCCGTCAAGGCCAACAGCTCGTCATGCAGGGCCTTGGGGATCGTCACCCCGTTTGTCTGACTGCGTTCGCGGGCTTCAAACCGGCGTTGCGATGGCAGGCGCGCGCCCTGTTTGACGATCTCCTCAAACAAGTCTTCGGCGTGATCAAGATGCTTTTGCGCATCAGCACCAAGGAATGTTTCCGGACAAAAGGCGATGATGATTTCCCCATGATGCGGCTTACCCGGCGCATCTTCGGATGCGGCATGGGTTTCATGTCCCAGCACATCACCGATCAACGGCCCCGCCATCAAACCGATCATGGTCGAAAGTGCTGATCCCTTGTGCCCGCCAAAGGTCAGCATCGCCCCTTCAAGCGCCTTGGTCGGATCGGTGGTGGGATGACCATTTTCATCAATCGCCCAGCCTTCGGGAATTGGCCTGCCCGCGCGACGGTGCAATTCGATTTCGCCGCGCGCGATCATGCTGGTGGCAAAATCAAACGTGTAGGGCGTTTTGCCCGGACGCGGCCATGAAAAGGCAATCGGGTTGGTGCCCAGGAGCGGCTTGGCTCCGCCTGCTGGCGCGACAAAGGCATGGGTCGGTGTCATCGCCATCCCGACCAGACCGTGGGCAGAAATCTGCTCGACTTCCGGCCACAACGCTGAAAAATGGAAACAGTTATTGATCGCCAGAACCGAAATCCCACAGTGTCGCGCCTTTTCAACAAGCTGCGGCAAGCCCATTTCAAAACCCAGAAGCGAGCATCCCTTGTGCGCATTGACCCGCGTAATGGCCGGCGCCTGATCGATAATTTCCGGCAGAACATGGGTATCAAGCCCGCCATTCCGCGCGGTCTGCACACAACCCATCAGACGATAAAGTCCATGCGAATGGCACTCATCAATCTGGGCGGCAACCACGCTGCGCATGATGGCACCTGCATGTTCTTCGCCAAAGCCATTGTCCTCCAGCACGGCAAGGCTTAGCTTTTCAGCCTCTTCGATTGTCAGTGTAACAGTCTCAGTCATCGGGCTTTTCCAGTTTTGTGGGCAACTCAATCGGCAGTAATGCTTGCATGGGCCATGGCGGCGATCAAATCAGTTCGGGTCACAATGCCAATGATTTTTCCATAATCAAGAACAGGAACGGCATCACATGCGCCATCCGCCATCAGCGGTAGCAACGCCGCAATTGGTGTATCAGGCGTGGCACGTGGTTCCGTGACAGACATGATTTCCATCGCCCGGACAGGCGCTTCACGCTTGCGATCAACCAGACGCGACATCGCCGATAACAACCCACGATCCAGACGCAATGCATCCTCTCGTGCGCGGCGGATCAGATGAATTTGAAAGATCACACCAATGAACTGGCCGTCCGCGCCAATCACTGGCAGGGAGGCAAAGCCATGCTTGCGAAAAAGGTCGGCCACCTCGCCAAGGGGTGTTTCCGCCTCAACAGTCACAAGATCGCGCGACATGATATCGCGTGCGGTCATTGGCCCGGCACGGTGGGATGCCGCCTGTAATTCGGCCGCGCCAATCAACCGCGCCAGGTCTTCAATACCAAGGTTAAGCGACTGGCTATATTGCTGAAGGATCGCGTTTAGCTCATCCTCATCAAGGCCAAGCCGTTCGATTGGTGCACGATCTGCTGTCCGATGCAAACCTTTGTCATCGAAATGGCGGAATGGATATGTGCGCCCGGTCAAGCGGGCATAGGCAATTGCAACCAGAACCAGAATGGCTGTCACAACAGCAACCGGCGTCACGGCGAAGCGAAAGCCGAGATCGGCGACCATATCCGGGTTCAGGGCGGCGACCATCGCAACCGCACCACCAGGCGGATGAACCGCCCGTGCGACAATCATCGCAGAAATACCCAGTCCAACCGCCAACGCAACGCGAAGCACAGGGTCATCAACCATCAGGCACACAGCCACCCCGGCAAGTGCGGCAACACTATTGCCAACAATCGCGGACCATGGTTGCGCAAGCGGACTGTTGGGTACTGCGAACAACAAGACGGATGTCGCACCGAATGGCGCAATCAGATAAAGACCTGCGCCTTGCAACTCGGGTAGTGACAGCAAAAAACCCGCCAGCCCCAGTCCAATCAGGGCCCCGCCGCCGGCGCGCGTGGCCTCAATCGGTGTGCCAAACGGCATCGCCGGATAAAGCCCTTTAAGACTTCTGTTTTTCATAAGAACGTTTCACTGCCCGGCTCGGGGTTACACACACTGAACCGATTTTAATTTTTATAAATTGCGAACAGTTCTCGTACTTACAATCCGACATTGCGTCAACTGCCGGACCACTCCAAGTGGTCGACCCAGACATGAAAAAAGGGAGGGCAAAGCACCCTCCCTTTCGAACCTCAAGCATGCCCTATCAGTCCCAGCGTTTCGCCGCGCGCAGGATGGCCTCCGTGCCGATCTGGTAGTGATCATAAAGTGCGATGCTATCACCGCACTGGCCAAAGGCATTCACACCCAGCGGCGCAACCGCGTGCCCACGCACACCGCCAAGCCACGCAAGGGCGGCCGGATGACCATCAATCACCGTGACAAGGCGGGCATCGGATGCCAGCGGTTTCAGCAGATTTTCGACATGGGCCATTTTACCATCGGCCTTGCCTTCTAGGCGGGCGCGCTCAAGATCCTGCCATTCGTTATAAAGGCGATCGGTCGACGTCACGGCAAGCAGACCAAGGCCCGGATGATCTTCGGAAAGCTTTTCCCACGCCGCAATTGCTTCGGGTGCCATGGCACCACAATAGGCAATCGCCATTTTGCAATCGTCGCCCGGCTGACGCAACCAATAGCCACCCGAAATAATTTCGGTCTTTTCAGTTTGTGACAGGTCACGTTCCGGCTGCGAGAGCGGTTTGGTCGACAAACGCAGGTAGATCGATCCACCATCCGGGTCCTGCATATGTTCAAACGACCAGCCCATGATGGCAGCCAGTTCATCGCCAAAGCTTGGCTCGAAACTGGTCAGGCCAGGCTGCCCCATACCGATCATTGGCGTTGATATCGACTGGTGCGCCCCGCCTTCGGGGGCCAGCGTGATGCCGCTGGGCGTTGCTACCACCATGAAACGTGCATCCTGATAGCAGGCGTAATTCAGCGCATCGAGACCGCGCGCAATGAACGGATCATAAAGCGTTCCAATCGGGAAAAGGCGTTCGCCAAACAGGCTGTGCGACAGACCGAGTGCGGCCAGGTTCAGGAACAGGTTGTTCTCGGCAATGCCAAGCTCAACATGCTGTCCGCTCGGCGATCTGATCCATTTCTGGGCCGAGGGAACCTTGCGTTCCTTGAACTGATCGGCCAGCTCTTCGCGGCCAAACAGACCGCGCTGGTTCACAAACCCGCCAAGGTTGGTCGACACCGTCACATCGGGGGATGTGGTCACGATCCGGTCAGACAGATCGCTGTTTTTCATCTTGGCCAATTCATTCAGGATCTTGCCAAAGACTTCCTGCGTGCTGGACGTTTCGGCACGCGCATAGGGCATTTCAGGGATGGTGATGTGCTTGGCCGACCTGTTGCGCGGGGCATCATCGTTAAACGGTGCGCTGGCGATATAGTCGCGAAGGGCATCGGCACTGATATCAAGGCCGGCTGCGACATCCCATTCCTGCCCGTCGGCGATCTTGTTTTGCAGCTTGAAGGCATCCATTTGCGGCACGTTCATAAGGCCGGCATGGTTGTCCTTGTGCCCCTGAAGCGGCGTGCCATAGCCCTTGACGGTATAGGCAATAAACACGGTCGGCTTGTCATTGGGCACGGCGTCAAAGGCGCTGAGCACGGCTTCCATGCAGTGGCCGCCCAGATTGGTCATCAGATCATGAAGCTGGTCATCGTCATAGTCGCCCAAAAGGCTTGCCAGCGCATTGTCGCCTTCCATGTCCGAGGTGATCTGTTTGCGCCATGCCGCCCCGCCCTGGAAGGTCAGCGCCGAATAGATGTCGTTGGGCACATCATTTAGCCACTTCTTAAGCGATTTCCCGCCCGGCTTGGCAAAGGCGTCATGCAGCTTGCGACCATATTTGATGGTAATCACGTTCCATCCAACTGCGCGGAAGAACCGGCCGATCACGCGGAACAGATGGGCATCGATCATGCCATCAAGGCTTTGGCGGTTATAGTCGATCACCCACCAGACATTGCGAATGTCATGCTTCCAGGTATCAAGCAGCGCCTCATAGATATTGCCTTCATCAAGTTCGGCATCCCCGACAAGGGCGACCATGCGACCGGGCGTTTCATCCTTGGGCAGCATGTCCTTGTAGCGCAGGTAATCCTGTGTCAGGGCGGCAAAGTTTGTCACCGCCGCGCCAAGACCGACGGAGCCTGTCGAGAAGTCAACCTGATCGCCATCCTTGGTCCGTGACGGATAGGATTGTGCCCCACCGAACGAGCGGAAGTTTTCAAGCTTTTCCTTGGTCTGACGGCCAAACAGATAATTGATCGCATGAAATACCGGGCTTGCATGCGGCTTGACCGCGACCCGGTCCTGCGGGCGCAGGACATTGAAATAAAGCGCTGTCATCAGGGTGGTCATCGACGCACAGCTGGCCTGATGGCCGCCAACCTTGATGCCATCGCGCTTGGGGCGCAGATGGTTGGCATTATGGATTGTCCAGCTTGACAGCCAGCGCACTTTCTTTTCAAGCAGACCCAGCATCTCAAGGTCCTTGGCATTGATATCGGCCGTGCTGCTTGCTTCGATGATTTCACCGATTTCCGGTGCGCTTTCCTGTACTGACATTTCCTGATTGCTTTCTTTTTTATCCGATATTGCGGGTTTCATGCGATGTCGTCTGGCGCCTCAATAATTCGGCACCACAATGCCGATTTTTAGGGGCACGTCGCGGAAATCAAGATGGCGGTCCGGCAATTCACACAAGATTCGGCAATTTCACTGAAATGTTGGAATCAGCTGCGACGATCACAGGGAAACTCTCGAATTTCCGTTCCAGCAAAAAATCCGGAAAATAACTGGCCCGCACTTATTCCCGTGCGAGTCGATCAAACCCGGAAGACCGCCAAATTCGACCAGCGCCGGGTGGAAGATTGCGACTTGGGTGCAACCCCGGCTCAAACTCTTTGCACAGAAATATCTTATACTGATATATAGATACCGCCTCTCCTAAAGTTCGCTTCCGGTGACGTCTAAATTGCCAAACTTTCTCTCGTTAAGATCTCTTTCCCTGACCAAAGTTATTCTGTTCTGATGACAGTCCGGATCGGAGCAATTCGAGGCGTATTATCCTCTGTGGCCAACCGGTTCACAGCCATCAAAGATGTTGCCCGACAATTTCTTTGCCTAATAATCTTCACTGCGTACCTGCTTGGTAACATCCCCGCCCATGCGCAGTCGGCATCCACCAATGATCCACGCGTCGTGCGCATCCCCATGGATACACCATCGGAATTTTGCCGCGGCGAGATCACCTGGGAAGCACACCGGGAATATCACATCGATTTGTTGCGGCTGGCCCTGAGACTGAGCGGGCACAACGCCACCCTTGTGCCGGTATGCATGGATTACCCGACCGAAGACCGGCGCATTCCCATGCTCGAAGCTGCCGACCAGTTCGACACGGTTTTCTTTGGCACCAATGCAGAGCGCGAAGAAAGGCTGCTTGCGGTCTATATCCCGATCTATCTTGGCACCACCGGTTTGCGGCTGTTCATGCTGCATAAAGATCTCAAAGAACCGTTCAGTCAGATTGAGACGATTGACGACCTCAGGAAACTTTCCATGGGTCAGGGACTTGGATGGCCAGACAACGAGATTTTGACTGATAACGGCTTTGACGTCGTAAGCGGCCGCTACAGAACGCTTCATCGTATGCTCGACGCAAGGCGATTTGATCTTTATCCGCGTGCCTATTGGCAGATTGTCGGCGAATGGAACTGGATGAAGTGGCAAGCACCCGGTATCGAAATTGCCGAAAAAACAGCACTTTATTACCCGCAACCGATCTATTTCTTTGTCAGCCCCAAAAATCCGGAACTGCGCGACATCATCGAAACCGGACTTAAGCGCGCCTTTTCAAACGGCATGATGCTGGATCTTTTGAAAACCCATCGCGATACCGCACCGTCATTCTCGCAAATTGATTTGCACGATCTGAAAGTCATGCGGATCGAGAATAAACACCTGTCAGACCGGTCGCGCGAGGCAATGGCTCAATACAGTCTGTTTGACTAGTGGCGGGTGAAAACAGCAGACCGGAATGGCACTCGGCCATCCCGATCCACAGTTGATTTGCCGTTACTCGGCGGCAATCGCCATCTGATCGCCATCGAGTGCGTTGGACAGATCAGCCAGAATGTCATCGATGCTTTCAAGCCCGGCCGACAGACGGATCAGACCATCGGTGATCTGATACTCGGCGCGTTCTTCGGCAGTGTAGGTCGAATGGGTCATCGATGCCGGATGCTGGATCAGGGTTTCGGCATCGCCCAGACTGACCGCGCGCGTAATCATATTAAGGCCGTTCATCAGTTTACGGCCTTCTTCGATCCCGCCCTTAAGTTCGAACGCGATCATGCCGCCAAACCGGTCCATCTGTTTTTTCGCCAGTTTATGATGCGGGTCGCTTTCAAGCCCCGGATAGAAGACCTTCTCGACCTTTGGGTGCTTCTCCAGGAAATCGGCGATTTTTTCAGCATTGTCGCAATGGCGTTCCATACGAAGCTCAAGCGTTTTAAGGCCACGCATCACAAGGTTGGCATCCTGCGCTGACAAAACCGCACCGGTCATGTCCTTAAGCCCGACCAGACGCACCTGTGTCATATCTTCAAGCGTTCCGATCACCGCACCGGCCATCAGATCGCCATGTCCACCCAGATATTTGGTTGCGGAATGGACAACGATATCGGCACCGAGTTCAATCGGGCGCTGCAGATACGGCGTGCAATAGGTGTTGTCGACAACCACCTTGGCACCATGCTTGTGCGCGATGTCGGAAATCGCTTCGATATCGACCAGACGCATGTTCGGGTTGGCCGGCGTTTCGAAATAGACAATCTTGGTCTTGTCCGAGATCGCCTTTTCCAACTCTGCCGGATCGGTCAGATCGACATGGGTATGTTTGATGCCGAATTTTTCCAGACCGTGGCGGAAATAGGCAAATGTGCAGCCATAAAGCGTGCGATCAACAATGATCTCGTCGCCCGGCGCAATAAAGGTCCAGAAAACAGATGTAATCGCGCCCATGCCCGATGCTGTTGCAACGGCGGCTTCACCGCCCTCAAGCACCGCAAGGCGCTTTTCGAGAAGATCCAGCGTCGGGTTGGCGATGCGGGAATAGATAAAGCCCTGCTCGTCGCCGGCAAAAAACCGCCCGCCCTGCTCGGCTGTTTCGAACGCAAAGGTCGAAGACATGTAAACCGGCTGGTTCAGCGCACCATTGTGGCTTTGCGGGTCATAACCGTGATGGATCGCACGGGTGGCAAAGCCGGTTTTGGCGCTGTT
This sequence comes from Thalassospira sp. UBA4513, assembly GCF_002388495.1. Classification (NCBI taxonomy): domain Bacteria; kingdom Pseudomonadati; phylum Pseudomonadota; class Alphaproteobacteria; order Rhodospirillales; family Thalassospiraceae; genus Thalassospira; species Thalassospira sp. UBA4513. Next base: position 270,952 of record NZ_DGMR01000039.1, on the reverse strand, counting down.
GTGTTTGTCATTGGCAGACATCGGAAGGCTCCTTGAAATGCGTTTATTCTGCCCTGACAGTCGCAATCACCATGCCAGATTTAAAAATCGCTTGTTTTCAAAGACTTACGGAAATGGCCGCCCCTCTGTGTGTAAACATTAATTTACACACCTACGCTCATCATCAGAGAAAAGCGCAAAGACTCTGGATTTCAGTCACTTAAATCTGTACATTTATCGATACAATGTAAACTTATCGGTACGGATATGCGGTTCGAAATTCGCGGTGAAAACAGGCTCGGCATTACGCGTGACGTCATCAACGTCCTGACCGATCAGGGCCTGGACATCCGCACATTCGAAGTCACCACCCATCATATCTATGCCGATATCCCGGCCATCCGCCCGGAACGCTTCCCGGCACTGGCGAGCGCATTGAAGAAAATCCCCGGCATTTTCGACATCACCGAAATCGACCGCCTGCCGACCGAACGCCGTCGCGCACAGTTGCATGCAACGCTTGCCGCCCTTGGTGATCCGGTGATCGCGGTTGATGCAAACGGCCTGATTGCACAGGCCAATCCGGCGGCACAGGCAATTTCAGCCACCCCTGAAAGACCCCTGCGTGATCAGGATATATTGAGCATACTTGGCGAACCATCTATTGAAGATTTACGCCAAGGTGGTTTTCGCCTGCCGGAACGCGAAGTGGTTTTGGGTGGCCAGACCTATCTTTTGCAGGTCGAACCGATCGGCCATGTTGATGATGGATCGGACGCCAGCGATGATGCGCCCTGGGGCGGGGTGATGGTCTTTCACCGTCCGGCACGGCTGGGCCGCGTGATCACAGCCCTTCAGGATCGCAGCCACACCGGCTTTGACGACATTATCGGCACCAGCCGCGCCATGCTGCGCGTTAAATCACAGGCTGAACGACTTGCGGCCATCGATGCCCCGATCCTGATCCTTGGCGAAACTGGCACCGGCAAAGAACTGTTTGCACGCGCCTGCCACCGCGCAAGTGCGCGCGCTGATCAACCGTTTCTGGCCCTTAACTGTGCAGCGATGCCCGAAGGCCTGGCTGAAAGTGAACTGTTTGGGTATGCCGCCGGTGCCTTTACCAGTGCGCGGCGTGGCGGCAAGCCGGGGCTTCTGGAACTGGCCGATGGCGGCACCTTGTTTCTCGATGAAATCGGCGAACTGACGCCTTATTTACAGGCCAAGCTTTTGCGCGTGCTGCAGGATGGCCGGTTTCGGCGCGTCGGCGGGACGGATGAAATCACCGTCGATGTCCGGGCTATCAGCGCGACCAACCGCGACCTCGAGGCGATGTCCCATGACGGCACGTTTCGCGAAGATCTTTATTTCCGCCTTAACGTACTGGGCATCACCCTGCCGCCCTTGCGCGACCGGGTCAAAGACATTGCCGATCTTGCCGCCGTTTTTATCGACCGCACCGCCCAGCAGACCGAGCGAACACCACCGCGCCTCGCCCGCGATGGGCTGGAATGGCTTTGCCGTCACGATTGGCCGGGCAATGTGCGCGAACTTGAAAACACCCTGTTTCGCGCCGTCGCCCTGCTTGATGGCAACGTCCTTGGCGCGCGTGACCTTGCCGATGCCGCCACCGGCACGGCCATGACACCCGAACGCGACACCCAACAGGCTCACGGCGCGCAGGATAGCGGCGAGGCTTCCCCTGCGGGCGAGAGTAAACAGGCCGATCTGATCGCCACCGCCTTGGCACAAAGTGATTTCAATAGCGGCATGGAATTGCTCGAACGGGAAATGCTGACCCGCCTCTATCCGGATTATCCCAGCTCGCGCAAGCTCGCCAAACGGCTTGGTGTTTCGCATACCTCGATTGCCAACAAGCTGCGCAAATACGGTATCGGCACCTAAAAAGCCATCTACCCGACCACAGCATTTCTTGCCACTTACATTGCACTGCGGCATGATCTTCCTAAATCAAAGGGCAGAAAGCCCATTTCACAGGGAGAAGACAAAATGCTGACAGGTAAACGCGCACTTGTAACCGGCTCCACCAGCGGGATCGGCCTTGCCATGGCCAAGGCCCTTGCGGGAGCCGGCGCGGATGTGATGCTCAATGGCTTTGGCGACGCCGATGAAATCGAGGCGACCCGCAAAGCTCTTGAAACCGAACATGGCGTCACCGCGCACTATAACGGTGCCGACCTGTCCAAACCCGATGAAATCGAAGCGATGATGAAAGACGCCGAAGCCAAGTTTGGCGGCGTCGACATCCTGATCAACAATGCCGGCATCCAATACACCGCCAATGTCGAAGACTTCCCGCCCGAAAAGTGGGATGCGGTGATTGCGATCAACCTGTCATCGGTCTTCCACACCACCCGTCTTGCCGTGCCCTACATGCGCAAGAAAAACTGGGGCCGCATCATCAACACGGCATCGGCCCACGGCCTTGTCGCCTCTGTCCAGAAGGCCGCCTATGTCGCCGCCAAGCACGGCGTGATTGGCCTGACCAAGGTCACAGCCCTTGAAACCGCCGAAACCGGCATCACAGCCAATGCGATCTGCCCGGGCTGGGTGCGCACCGAACTGGTCGAACGCCAGATCGAAGCGCGCGCGAAGGAAAACAACATTTCGGTTGAAGAATCCGCAACCCGCCTTGTGTCAGACAAACACCCGTCCAAACAGTTCGTCAGCCCCGAACAAATCGGCCAGACAGCACTTTACCTGTGCTCGGACGCGGCATCGCAGATGACCGGCACGCACCTTTCGGTCGATGGCGGCTGGACGGCGCAGTAAGAAATGACCAATCAAGCTCGTCGGGTCTTACTGGATTGCCACTACGCCTTGAACTTGCTGGAGAACGAAACTGACCCTGATCTATGGCGGGTCCACTGGGCTGGTGCACTTGCTCTTCTGAGGGCGGTTGGTCACGTACTCGACAAGGTAGATGGTAAAGATCCGATTGTGGCTCAAGTTTCCAAAGATCTTTACCAGAAATGGAAAAAGGATCGCGAAACCTACGAGTTGTTTAATGAATTTATTGAACGCGATAGAAATTTGATCCTCAAAGAGTACGAGTTCAACGTTCATCCACATGACCAAATTGAGGTAGCAATCGTCGGAAAAGCGGTTTCTCCCGAAGGAGATGAAGTCAAATTCGGCGAAACACATCTACTTGACGAAAGCATCTACCGCCCCATTCTGACTGGACCAAAGGAAGGGGACGACGCAAGAGATGTTTATCAGGAAGCTCTGGACTGGTGGGGCACTCAAATCGAACTGATCGACAAGCTAGTCAAAGAACTGCGGCCATGAAACACAGGAGAAGCCCCGCCAGCAAACGCTGCGGGGCTTTTTTCATTCCGCCAAGTGCAATACCCTTAGCTCAGGTCGCAATCACATCCGTTGCGCTTGGCATTGGCGATGCAGTCGGTTTTGTTCGAATAACCTTGCGTCGAAGCCCCGACGATATTGCCGTTGCTGGCCGTGCGCCGCCACCGCCAGCCATCCTTTGCTTCATAAAGCTCCCACAGATCACCTTTCGACCCTGTGCACTTTGACATCGCGCGCCTCCTTCAAACCGAAATTCATTGAGGGTTCGACGCGGGCGCAAGCCGGTTGTGACAAAAAATCAGGATGATTGCCCCAAATACCGCCCCAAATGCTCCACCAGCATCCGGATCTTGGGGCTGAGGTGTCGGTTGGTCGGATAGATCGCCCAGATGCCTTCATCGGATGGCTGGTATTTGGTCAGCACCGGCACAAGGTCACCACTGGCAATCCACGGATCGACGTAATAGTCGGGCAATTGCACGATGCCGATGCCCTTGCGCGCCGCATCAAGAAGCGCCTGTCCACTATTGGCGTGGATGGAGCCATGAATACGCACCGTGCGTTCACGGCCATCTTCTTCAAAGCGCCAGTAATCGAGTGTGCCAACCAGACAATTATGGTGATGCAACTCGGACAGGGAATAGGGCTCCCCGCGTTTGGCGATGTAGCTCGGCGCAGCACAGGCATAAAGGCGGCGGGTGGATAACTGCTGGGTCATCAGGCTGCCGGTCGTGCCTTCCAACCGGCCCAGACGGATCGCCATGTCATAGCCTTCCAGTACCAGATCAAGCTTCTGGTTGGTAAAGCGGCATTGCACTTCAAGATCGGGATAGCGGGTGACGAAATCATTGACCAGCGGCGCAATCACCGTCTCGCCGTAAGTCGTTGGCGCGGTGAGTTTCAGCTTGCCACGCGGCAGTTCCGTCAGGTTGCCAATCGCGCGCTCGGCTTCATCCAGCCCATCCATCAGTTGCCGGCAATGCTGATAGTAAATCTGCCCGGCCTCGGTCACGCTGACTTTGCGTGTGGTACGGTAAAAAAGCTGCACACCCAGCTTTTCCTCGAGTGCTGTGACCTGTCGGCTGACCTGGGCGACCGAAATACCGAGCTGCTTGGCGGCATGGGTAAAATTCTGCCGCTCGGCCACGGCGATAAATTCGCTGATCCCGTCCCAGGCATTCATTGCCCGACCCCATTTTGATTATTCCACATACGTAAAAGTGAATTACCAAAATAGCGGATTATCATTCTGGATGGAATAAATACACTGGCTACAGTTCAATTAATCTATCGGAGACGCGCAATGACCGCCGAAACCATCACCTGTAAAGCCGCCATCGCCTGGGAAGCGGGCAAACCGCTGTCGATCGAAGAAGTTCAGGTCGCCCCGCCGAAAGCCGGCGAAGTCCGCGTCAAGATCGTTGCGACCGGCGTTTGCCACACCGATGCCTTCACCCTGTCGGGCGACGATCCCGAGGGCATCTTCCCAGCGATCCTTGGCCATGAGGGCGGCGGCATCGTTGAGTCCATCGGCGAAGGTGTGACCAGCGTTTCGGTTGGCGATCACGTGATCCCGCTTTACACCCCGGAATGCGGCGAGTGCAAATTCTGCAAATCGGGCAAAACCAACCTGTGTCAGAAAATCCGTGAAACCCAGGGCAAGGGCCTGATGCCGGACGGCACCACGCGTTTCTCGCAGAATGGCAAGCCGATCTATCATTACATGGGGTGCTCGACCTTCTCGGAATACACTGTGCTTCCGGAAATCTCGCTTGCGAAAATCAACAAATCCGCCCCGCTTGAAGAAGTTTGCCTGCTTGGTTGTGGGGTCACCACCGGGATGGGGGCCACGGTTAACGCGGCCAAGGTGCAAAAGGGTGATTCTGTGGCCGTCTTTGGCCTTGGCGGCATCGGTCTTTCGGCGATCATTGGCGCGCAGATGGCCGGTGCCGGTCGCATCGTTGCCATTGATCTTAACGAAAAGAAATTCGATCTCGCCAAGAAACTGGGGGCGACCGATTGCATCAACCCGAAAGACTATGACAAGCCGATCCAGGAAGTCATTGTCGAGCTGACCGACGGTGGCGTTGACTGGTCGTTCGAGTGCATCGGCAATGTCAATGTCATGCGTTCAGCCCTTGAGTGCTGCCACAAGGGTTGGGGTGAGTCGGTCATCATCGGTGTTGCCGGTGCCGGTCAGGAAATCTCCACCCGTCCGTTCCAGCTGGTCACCGGTCGCGTCTGGCGCGGCACGGCGTTTGGCGGCGTTAAAGGCCGCTCGCAGCTGCCCGATTATGTTGAACGTTACCTTGCCGGTGAGTTCAAGCTCTCGGACTTCATTACCCACACCATGAAGCTCGAAGACATCAACGAAGCGTTCGACCTGATGCATGAAGGCGAAAGCATCCGTTCGGTTATCCATTACTGATCGATACATAAACGTTTGAATAATTGCGTCACTGTCGGAAATTTTCCGGCAGTGGCCGATCAGAAGGAGGCCCCGATATGGGTATCGAGAATTCTTCAAGCAACAAGGTCTTTGGCGGCTGGCAAAAGCAATATACCCACCCGTCAACCACCCTTGGCTGTGACATGCGCTTTGCGATCTTTCTGCCACCACAGGCCAGCAATGGCGCAAAGGTGCCAGTCATGTACTGGCTGTCGGGCCTGACCTGCACGGATGAAAACTTCATGCAGAAGGCTGGTGCATTTCGCATTGCCGCCGAACTGGGCATCGCCATCGTTGCCCCGGACACCAGCCCGCGCGGCGATCACGTCCCTGATGACGAGGAAGAGGCCTATGATTTCGGTAAGGGCGCGGGCTTTTACGTCAACGCCACGCAGGAGCCGTGGGCGCGCAATTATCGCATGTATGATTACGTAACCAGGGAACTGCCAGCACTGATCAAGGATCACTTCCCGGTCAATGATGATGCGGTGATTTCCGGTCATTCCATGGGTGGTCATGGGGCACTGATGATTGCACTGCGTAATCCGGGCACGTTCAAATCCGTCACCGCCTTTGCACCGATCTCCAATCCGATCAATTGCCCGTGGGGCCAAAAGGCGCTTGGTAATTATCTCGGTGATGACAAGTCAGTCTGGAAAGACTGGGACAGCTCGGAACTGATGAAGGCCGCAAGTGCGCCCGATGTTCAGACCCCGGCCCTGGTCGATCAGGGCGGTGCAGATGGCTTTTTGGCCGAGCAGCTTAAGCCCGAAGTGCTCGAAGCCGCGGCCAAGACATCAAACTACCCGGTCACCATCCGCATTCAGGATGGCTATGACCACAGCTACTATTTCATCTCGACCTTTATCGAAGATCATATCCGCTTCCACGCCAAGCATCTTGGACTGAGCTGATTGCACCACGATCTTCGACTCCCCCGGCACGCCGCCCACTGACTTCCCCCCTCTGGCGTGCCGGGGCTTTTCTTTTCGGGGAAATCTGAAAACCCGGCGATGATGCCTAGTCAAAGCTGCGCGCATCTATCGCATCGGCGACGTCATCGGCCATTTTAAGCGTGCGGAT
>NZ_DGMR01000039.1:258497-264006 GCF_002388495.1 Thalassospira sp. UBA4513 | reverse complement strand
GCCAGACTGACCTTTTCCGGGTTTACGCCAATCGGGCGCAAGGGCTGCATGGCGCGTTCCAGCGACGCCAGCAGGTCCGATGTTTTGGTGGTCAGGGTCACAAGCGATGCAAACATCACAATTGCCGCAATCCGGGTGACGACCAGCAATCCCGCCTGCCAGTCATTCAGCCAAAGCTGAACGGCAAAAAAGATCACCAGCAGCCAAAGGATCGGCTTGATCTGCGCCCACAGAATGCGCGGGCCAAAGCCAGATACAGGGTAAAGCAACAAAACAGTCGCCAGAACAAACGCCACCACCGGCCAATCGGGGATCAGGAATACGCCGGTGCCAAGCGCGACCATGGCAAGGATCTTGGCCCCGGCTTGCGCCCTGTGCAGGGCAGACTGCCCGTCGATATAAAGCCCCGCGATCACGCCATCATCTCCCGATATTTCGGAAGAGCCTCGGAGGGCGGGCCATCAAGCACCACGCGACCATCCTCAAACGCCAGCACCCGGTCGTAATCGGCAATCAGATCGAGATCATGCGACACCGTAATCACCGTCTGATCCAGCTCGGCTATGGCGCGCTGCACCCGGTTTCGATTGCGCAGATCCAAAAGCGTGGTTGGCTCATCAAACACGATATAGCGCGGTTCCATCACCAGCACGCCCGAGATGGCCAGCAACTGCTTTTGCCCGCCACTCAGCAAATGACTGGGATGAGCTTTGAAATCCTGAAGATCATAGCGCGCCAGCACCTCATCAATCCGGCGATTGATCTCTTCCTTGGGAAGCTTGAGCGGCTTAAGGCCGAAGGCAATGTCTTCCTCAACCACCGGATAGACGATCTGATTGTCCGGGTTCTGAAACACAAACCCGACATGACGACGCAGCTTTCGGCCATCCTTTGCCGCATCAAGATCGTCGACCAGGACCCGGCCCGATGTCGCGGTTTGCAGACCATTCAGCAACCTGACAAAGGTGCTTTTGCCCGACCCGTTCGCGCCGACAATCCCGATCCGCTTTTCACCAAGCGTCAGGTTAATATCAGCAAGCGCACGTCGCTGTTCAAACTGCACAGAGACATTTTCAATTCGGATCATGGAAGGACGTCCGGCGTTATCAGGGAAATTGGAACGGCTCAAAATGGGCGCAAGTACATCACTTGCGCCCATAAGATGTTAGCTCGCCTTGGAAATCAAGGGATAGGCGCGCCGGACTGCAAGGCATGCCGCGGTCGCAATCGCAACCTTGATGGCATCCCCGATCAGGAACGGAGCCGCCCCGACAGTTGCCTGCCAATAGCTGATCTCGGCCACGACTGCGACCCAGGCATTGCCAATGGCGTACAGGACGACGATCCCGCCAAAGGCAATGGACAGCGCGGCATTGAAAACATTCAGGCGGTTCCAGAACTTCTCGATCAGAAGCCCGATGACAAAGGCCGAAATGGCCCAGCCAAACATGAACCCGCCCGTAACCCCGATCATCACGCCAAAGCCACCGCGCCCGCCGGACAAAAGCGGCAAGCCAACAGCAACCAGAACAAGGAACAGAACAATCGAAAGCCCGCCGCGACGGGCACCTAGAATGGCCCCGGCCAACATCGGACCAAGTGACTGTGCTGTGACCGGCACACCGGTGACTGGAAGGGTGATTGGCGGAAACAGCCCAAGAACGGCGGTCAGGGCTGCAAACAGGGCGACATAGACAATATCTTTGGTCTTCATGTAACGGTTTCCCATTCCCGTTATAAGGCCGTCCTGCAATCAACCCCTTGCGCAGGACTGCCTTTCGTTAACCGGTCCGCCCGACCGGCTCAACGCGATATGGGATAACCGCAAATATCATCGACGCCAAGCAAAATGACACCGGATACTGCGCAACTCATTTAAGAGGAACGCAATATCCGATATTTTTCAAACCCTTATGCCTCATCATCTTCGACAAAGGACTTAAGCCGCACCAGGGCAGATTCCCAACGGCCCGCCACCTGATCAAGATAGGCGCGCGCCTCGGCCAGTTGTTCCGGGCAAAAGGCATATTGGCTTTCGCGCCCGACCCGATGGTTTTGCACAAGACCTGCGGCCTCAAGCACACGCAGATGCTTGGTCACGGCCTGCCTGGTCATATCGGCATCATCCGATAACACCGAGATCGATCGCGGTTTGCCATCGGCCAAGCGATCAAAGATCGCCAACCGTGTGGGATCGCCCAATGCGGCAAACATGACGGAGAAATCCTTGTCATGTTTGCCAATTTCCGAATTATTTTCAGCTTTCGACATGTTTCTTGATGTTTTCAAGCTGGAAGCCCCAGCCGTTTGTATTGGCCCGCAACGCATCAGCAATGCGATGGGGTGGTAGATTATCAAAGCCGGTTTCGCGCACCTTAAGCACGGTCATGCCATTTTTTTCTTCCAGCCAAAACTCAACCAGCGTTTCGGGTTCAGCACTGTAATCAACCGACGGGTCAATCGCAAATGGGTGCCATGTATAGGCAAAATAGGCCGGCTCCTCCATCGCCTTGATGGTTGAATTCCATTTTGCCCCCTCACAAACGGTAATATCACCGGTCGAGGTTTCCCCGACCTTGAACGGCGCATCAATTCGGGCACCAAACCATGCACCGAACTTTTTGTGATCGGTCAATGCCGCCCATACCTTGGAACGAGGGCCATTGATCTCGATAGATTTTTCGATTGTATTTGACACAAAGCAACCTCCTGGTTGCATTTAATCTGCCAGAAGATATTTCCTTATGCAACTAAAAAGTTGCATTTTATTATTTGCCCGCGAAAACACAAACGCCCGGCTGTTGCCAGCCGGGCGATGCATGCTCCCGTCATCCTTGGGTCTGTGCCGCGCTAATGTAACTGGCAAAGCCCGTGCAGCTATCCTTATATCCCCATATCAGGATGCTGCGGATTGGCGGAGCCCCCCTGTCTCGATGATGAAGTTTTTGACGTCTTCAAGGCCATCCATCGCCTTGAGATTGGTGAACAGGAACGGACGATCGCCACGCATTTTTTTGGCATCGCGGTCCATCACGCCCAGATCGGCCCCCACCAGCGGTGCCAGATCGGTTTTGTTGATCACCAAAAGGTCAGAACGCGTAATGCCCGGACCACCCTTGCGCGGGATTTTGTCGCCTGCCGAAACGTCGATGACGTAAATCGTAATGTCGGCCAGCTCCGGCGAGAAGGTGGCTGACAGGTTATCGCCGCCCGATTCAATAAAGATCGCCTCAAGCCCGGCATGCTTGGCCGCCATGTCTTCGACAGCCGCCAGATTGATCGACGCATCTTCGCGAATGGCCGTGTGCGGGCAGCCACCGGTTTCAACACCGGCAATGCGGTCAGCCGCCAGCGCACCCGAACGGGTCATGAATTCGGCATCTTCGCGGGTGTAGATGTCGTTTGTGATCGCAGCGATGTTGAACTCATCGCGCATCGCCTTGCACAGGCGTTCCAGAAGTGCGGTTTTGCCCGAACCAACCGGGCCACCAATTCCGATACGAAGGGGAGAGCTCATGATCTAAATAGCCTCGTATATTGGGTTTCGTGTTTCATCGACGTCCAGTCGACCATCGGTGCCGCGGCACCAAGATCGGAAAGTTCAGCCTGCATGGCGTGATCAACGGCAACCGATACCGCACCATCCAGCGACGACAGTGATCTGACACCATCGGTCTGCCCCAGCGGCACCAGACGCACCGCACTGGACACAAGATTTGCCGCCATCGCATGCAAATACGCCGTCAGCGCATCACGCAGCGGCACATCAAACTGGGCTGCGGCAATGCCCACCGCCACCGGATAGGATGGCAGTCGGTCATCTTCGCGCATGGCATCGGCCCAGCGGGTTATCATCCCATCACCCCAGACCTTTTGCATGGTCGAGACAAAGGCGCGCCCTTGCGCAGTTGCCTCCAACGCCATCTCGGACGTGCCGCGCCAACAATCGGCCTCAACCCCGATGTCAAACAGGGCCGCTTCATCACCCGCGCGCGCAGCCCACCATGCCGCACAAAAAAGCACTGCATCAATCCGCCCGGCCCCGAATTCCAGAACCCCTTCAACCCAGTTAATCAGGCTATCTGCCGATGTCACCCGCCCGTCTTCGACGGCATATTCCACGCCATGCGAATAGGTATAGGCACCGACCGGAAATGACGGACTTAGCCACGTCATCAACCGCATCAGGCCTGCGGGGTTAAGTGTCAGGTCATCCGTGGTCATGGGAATGCCCGTGGTGATGACTGTGCTTGTGATCATGTTCATGGTCATGGTCATCATGGTCAAAATGATCGTGACCATGGCTGTGACCATGCGCGCCGCCGAGCCCGTGATAGGCCCCGTTCAGCGGATCAAACGGTGCGATTTCGTTTTCCACCACACCGCCAAGGCCCGTGATCATGTCGCGCATCACATGGTCATCGATGATCCGCAAACGCCCGTCATTCAAAACCTGAACCGGGGTGTGCCGGTTGCCGATATGCCAGGCCAGTTTGGCGGTCGCAATCGGACCGGCCGCCGTAATGGTCAGAACCGGCTCCTCGGCTGCGCGGACGACAATCACCCCGCCATCCGAAAGGCGCAACCGATCCCCATCCGCCAGACGCACCGCATGCGGCAGGTCGAGTAGGAACGGCTCCCCCGCATCATCATGCAGACGAATGCGGCGGCGATGCCGGTCGGAAAAGGCCAGGGTCACCGTACCGCGCACTTCGGATGTGTCGGCACGGTCAACCGGGATATGTTCAATGGCGTGACGCATGGAGTTCGCTACCACCGATCAGAACAGGAAGTAACGCTGCGCCATCGGCACAACATCAACCGGCTGACAGGTCAGAAGTTCGCCATCTGCCGTCACCTGATAGGTTTCCGGATCAACTTCCATCACCGGCAACGCATCATTAAGCTTCATGTCCTTCTTGCCGATATTACGCGTGTTCGACACCGCCAGAAGTTCCTTCGCCAGGCCGAATTCGGCGGCAATACCCGCATCAATGCCTGCCTGCGAGACAAACGAGAAGCTCGATTTCGCAAGCGCATTGCCATACGCACCAAACATCGGACGGTAATGGACCGGCTGCGGCGTCGGGATTGATGCGTTCGGATCGCCCATGGCGGCGGCGGCAATCATGCCCGCCTTGATCACCATGTCGGGCTTGGTGCCAAAGAACATTGGCTTCCAAACCACAAGGTCGGCGATCTTGCCAACTTCGATGGACCCAACATGCGCGCCGATGCCCTGCGCAATCGCCGGGTTGATGGTGTATTTCGCAACGTAACGCTTGGCACGGAAGTTATCATTGCCCTTGCCTGAATCCTCGGGCAACGCACCGCGCTGCTTTTTCATCTTGTCGGCGGTCTGCCAGGTCCGGGTGATGACTTCACCAACGCGGCCCATGGCCTGACTGTCTGACGAGATGATCGAAAACGCGCCAAGATCATGCAGGATATCCTCGGCCGCGATGGTTTCGCGACGGATACGGCTTTCGGCAAAGGCGACGTCTTCGGG
>NZ_DGMR01000039.1:239042-258445 GCF_002388495.1 Thalassospira sp. UBA4513 | reverse complement strand
AGGTGATGGCAGACCATCAGCATGTCCAGATGCTCGTCAATCGTATTGACCGTAAACGGACGGGTCGGATTGGTCGAGCTTGGCAGTACGTTGGCTTCGCCGCACAGCTTGATGATGTCTGGCGCATGGCCACCACCGGCACCTTCGGTATGGAAGGTGTGAATGGTTCGGCCCTTGAACGATGCACGGGTATGCTCGACAAAGCCGCTTTCATTCAATGTATCGGTATGGATCATGACCTGCACATCAAGGTCATCGGCAACTGATAAGCAGGTATCAATCGCAGCCGGGGTGGTGCCCCAGTCTTCATGAAGCTTCAGGCCGCACGCACCTGCCTTGACCTGTTCGATCAGCGATCCGGGCAGGGTCGCGTTGCCCTTGCCAAAGAAACCGATATTCATCGGAATACCGTCGGCTGCCTGCAGCATCCGGGCAATGTGCCACGGACCTGGCGTGCAGGTGGTGGCGTTCGTGCCCGCTGCCGGGCCGGTACCACCGCCCAGCATGCTGGTCACGCCGGAATAAAGCGCGTCTTCAACCTGCTGCGGGCAGATCCAGTGAATGTGGGCATCAATCCCGCCGGCGGTGATGATGTTGCCTTCACCGGCGATGATCTCGGTACCCGGACCGATGATGATATCAACACCGGGCTGCACATCCGGGTTTCCGGCCTTGCCGATCCCGGCAATGCGGCCATCGCGAATGCCAATATCGGCCTTGATGATGCCGGTGTAATCCAGGATCAGCGCATTGGTGATCACGGTATCCACCGCACCATCAGCGCGCGTTGCCTGTGACTGGCCCATGCCATCACGGATCACCTTGCCTCCGCCGAATTTGACTTCCTCGCCAAGGGTGGTGAAGTCTTTTTCGACCTCGATGATCAGATCGGTGTCCGCCAGACGGACCTTGTCACCAACAGTCGGGCCAAACATGGCCGCATAGGACGGACGATCAATTTCATAAGCCATTTATTCCATCCCTCCGCTTAAAGCTTGCCGTTGATTTTGGCGTTAAAGCCATAGACCGTGCCGGTTCCGGCATATTTCACCAGATTGACTTCGCGCGACTGGCCCGGCTCAAAACGAACAGCGGTACCGGCCGGGATATCAAGGCGAAAGCCACGTGCGGCTTCACGATCAAAATCAAGGCCCGGATTGGTTTCATAGAAATGATAGTGCGACCCCACCTGCACCGGACGGTCCCCGGTATTGGCAACGGTGATGGTTTTGGTTTCACGCCCCTCGTTCAGGATGAGGCTGCCTTCCTTGGTAATGATTTCACCTGGAATCATAACGCGCTCCTCTTTCCTTAACGGATCGGTTCATGAACGGTCACAAGCTTCGTCCCGTCCGGGAAGGTGGCTTCGACCTGAATTTCGTGGATCATTTCGGCAATGCCATCCATCACCTGATCGCGCGTTATCACGGTTGCCCCGTCGCGCATCAGATCGGCAACAGATTTGCCATCGCGCGCGCCTTCAACGACATAGTCGGTGATGATCGCGATCGCTTCGGGGTAATTAAGCTTCACCCCCCGTGCAAGGCGATTGCGCGCCACCATGGCGGCGACCGAGACCAGCAGTTTGTCCTTCTCGCGTGGCGTCAGATTCATGCCTGCCTACTCCTTGGCTTCATCAATTAAATCTCCCACAAACGCGGCAAGCGTGCGGGAAGCCCCCTTGTTTGATGGCGGAACGTTTTCCACCACGCGCCATACACCCGGCGCAATTTCATCGGATCGCGTGCCATGAAACGCGCTATCACAATCCCCTTCATCGCGGTCGCGGCACATAGCACATCGCGCGCCTCAAGCCCCTCGGTCGCCTGCGCCAGACAATCACGCGCGGCTTCAAGCTGATCTTCCGCGTCCTGCCCGACCAGAATGGCAGTCGCATTGGCACGTGCACCGTCAAAGGCGGCCGCATGATCAAGCATGCGCAACACATCGCCTTCCAGATGCAGCGCATCGCGCCAGATCGGACGTCCATCAATCGACACATCCCACGCATCGCGCGCAAGTCCGGTGGTAAACACCTCGCCGCGTGCAAGGCGGCCAAACACCATCATCTCGCCGGCCATGACCATGCCGCTGCCAGATGCGCATACTGTGGTTTTGCGTTTCAGGCGGGCCTGATCAAACAGGATGCTTTCATGGGGCAACCATTCAAGCCAGCCGCCATCAGCGACATCCAGATCAACCGACATCTCGCAATCCGGTCCGACCGACCGGTAAATCTTTTCTGCTGCCTGTGCAGTAAACAGGGCGGATGCGCCCGCCTCCACCTTGCCGGTAAAGGCCAGCTTATCGCCACCGACCATGCCACCCGATGTCGTGACCAGAACGGCCGTCGCCAGATCCCCCGCAACCGGGCGCGGGAACAGGATTTTCATCGGGTCACGGTAATAAAGATGATCAAGGGCTGCATTCCCGCCCTGATGTGCTGCACCCTTGCCCTGACGAAACGTCACCTCGGCCCGGCCATCGGTAATGATGCGGGCGGGCGTTACTGGCGTTTCCATCTCCGCATTCGAAATTGCGGATGTTGTCGGTTCAAGTTTGCGAAGCTGCACAAAGTCACCTGATTAATGCGGCCCACTGACGGGACCTTAATACCAAGGGTCATTACAGCAAGATGCGGGCCAACCGCCAACACCCTGCCGATACAGGGAGTTTGGCGGCATTTGGCCCGATTGACAGCATCCAGTTTGCGCAAAATTTTGGCAAATGCCGATCAAACAGTCAGATAGGCACGGACTTTTTCACGATCGAGTGTTTCCTTTGCGCCCGACAAAACAACCTCGCCACGTTCAAGTACGACAATCTCGTCGGCCAGTTCATGTGCGAATTCAAAGTACTGCTCCACCAGCAAGATCGCCATATCACCGCGATCGGCCAGCTGTTTGATAACGCGCTGAATGTCCTTGATGATCGATGGCTGAATGCCCTCGGTCGGCTCATCAAGTACCAGCAACCGCGGTCGGGTGACAAGCGCGCGCCCAATTGCAAGCTGCTGTTGCTGCCCACCCGAAAGGTCACCACCGCGACGCCCCAGCATGTCACGCAGCACCGGGAACAGTTCGAAAATCTCGTCCGGGATATGGCGCAGGGCACGCGGGAGTGCGGCAAAGCCGGTCTCAAGATTTTCCTTCACCGTCAGAAGCGGGAAAATCTCGCGCCCCTGCGGGACAATCGCGATCCCATTGGCCGAACGACGATATGACGGATCGCGCGAGATATCCTTGCCTTCCCATTTAATGTTGCCTTCCGTTATCGGGTGCTGACCAACAACGGCGCGCATCAGGGATGTTTTGCCAACCCCGTTACGGCCCAGAACCGCGGTAACCTTGCCGGTTTCAGCACTCAGCGACACCTTGCGCAACGCATGGGACGCCCCGTAAAACAGATCAATATTGCTGACATCAAGCATGTTCAATTCCCCCTAGCGGCCCAGATAGACTTCAATGACCCGCGGGTCTTTCTGCACGTGATCAAGGCGCCCTTCGGCCAGAACCGATCCTTCGTGCAAAACGGTCACCTTGCAATCAAGGTCACGGACGAATTCCATGTCATGCTCAACCACCACGACCGAATATTCCTTGGAAATCGACCGTAAAAGTTTCGCCGTTTCCTCGGTCTCGGAATCGGTCATCCCGGCAACCGGTTCATCGACCAGAAGAAGTTCGGGTTCCTGCATCAAAAGCATGCCGATTTCCAGCCACTGCTTCTGCCCGTGCGAAAGGTTGGCGGCCATCTCATCACGCTTGTCTTCAAGCATGATGGTCACCAACGTCTTTTCGATCTTGATCTTTTCCGCATCACTTAACCGATGGAACAGGGCCTGAAACACGCCGCGTCCGCCCGAACACGCCAAAAGCAGGTTGTCGAACACCGTATGGCTTTCAAACACCGTCGGCTTCTGGAACTTGCGCCCAATGCCCAGATTGGCAATCTCGGCCTCGTCCAGCTTGGTCAGGTCGATCTCGCTTTTAAACAGGACATCACCGGTATCAGGCCGCGTTTTGCCGGTGATGATATCCATCATGGTTGTCTTGCCCGCCCCGTTCGGGCCGATGATGGCGCGAAGTTCGCCCGGCTCGACATAAAATGACAGGTTATTGAGTGCCCGGAACCCGTCAAAGGTCACCGACACGCCGTCGACATAAAGGATGGTTTCCGACCGCGCGGATTTGACCTGTTCCTCGTCCGAGGCATTCTTTTGAATGGCGGCTGCTTCGCTCATGCCTTGCCTCCTTCATTCGCGCGTCGTTTACGCCAGGTCGTGAACAATGATTGCCGGTCGGCCGATCCGAATGCCGGTACCGCCCCGATCAAACCTTTTGGCAGGAACAGGGTCACCGCAATGAACAACCCGCCCAGGAAGAACAGCCAGAAATCCGGCATCGCCCCGGTAAAGAAGGTCTTGGCATAGTTGACGATAAACGCGCCAAGCACCGCCCCATAAAGCGTGCCACGCCCGCCAACCGCAACCCAGATGACGATTTCAATCGAAAGGGCCGGGGCAAACTCGCCCGGATTGATGATCCCGACCTGCGGCACATAAAGCGCACCGGCGATCCCGGCCATGACGGCCGAAACGGTAAAGACGAACAGCTTGTAATATTCAACCCGGTAGCCTGTGAAACGCACCCGGCTTTCGGCATCGCGAATGGCAATCAACACCTTGCCCAGACGCGACTGGGTAATGCCGCGCGCCACCGTATAGCAGATGCCAAGAAACACACAGGACGCGACAAACAAGCCAGCCCGTGTGCCATCCGATTGCAATGAATAGCCCAGCAGATCCTTGAAATCGGTCAGACCGTTATTGCCGCCAAAGCCCATATCGTTGCGGAAGAAAGCCAGCAAAAGCGCATAGGTCATGGCCTGCGTGATGATCGAAAGATACACACCCGTCACACGCGACCGAAAGGCAAGGAAGCCAAACACAAAGGCCAGAAGCCCTGGCACAAACATCGCCATAACGATGGCAAACCAGAACATGTCAAAGCCATACCAGTACCATGGCAATTCCTGCCAGTTCAGGAAGACCATAAAGTCCGGCAGGATCGGATCACCATAAACGCCACGATCCCCGATCTGACGCATCAGATACATACCCATGGCATACCCGCCGAGCGCAAAGAACGCCCCGTGACCCAGCGACAAAATCCCGCAGAACCCCCAGATCAGGTCGACACTAAGTGCCAGCAGCGCATAGCACAGATACTTCCCAAGCAGACTGACCATCCAGGTCGGCACATGGAAGGCGGAGCTTTCGGGCAACAACAGATTGCTTGCCGGCACCAGAATGGCGGCCGCAATCAGAATGCCCAAAAGGATCATCCCGCCACGGTCATTGAGCAGCCAGCCAATCACCGGCGTCATTTGATATTTTTGACGATAATCGGTCATGGATCAGGCCTCCACCGCGCGACCTTTAAGGGCAAAAAGCCCCTTGGGTCGTTTCTGGATAAACAGGATCAGCGCAATCAGGACAAAGATCTTGGCCAGAACGGCACCTGCCATCGGCTCAAGGAACTTGTTCACAATGCCAAGGCTAAACGCGCCCAGCACCGTACCCCAAAGGTTCCCGACCCCGCCAAACACGACGACCATGAAACTGTCGATAATGTAAGTCTGACCAAGGTTCGGGCTGACGTTTGAAATCTGGCTGAGCGCCACACCGGCGATGCCTGCGATCCCCGATCCCAGACCAAAGGTCAGCGCATCGACATAACCGGTGCGAATACCAACCGATCCGGCCATACGCCGGTTCTGGGTAACGGCGCGCATCTGCAAACCAAACGCGGTATACCGCAGCACGGCTGCAATACCGGCCACCACGATGATGCTAAACAAAATGATCCACAGCCGGTTATAGGTCAGCACCAGACCGGTCGAAAATTCAATTGCGCCACTCATGAAATCAGGTGCGGTGACCTGCTGGTTGGTCGCCCCGAAAATCGTTCGGATTGCCTGCTGCAAGACAAGGCTGACACCCCACGTAGCCAGCAGCGTTTCAAGCGGCCGACCATAGAGGAAACGGATCACGGATCGTTCGATCACAACCCCGACCGCACCGGCGACCAAAAAGGCGGCTGGCACTGAAATCACCAATGACCATGCCGACCCGGATGGCAGAATGGACCCAAGCGCCTGCTGCACCATAAAGGTGGTATAGGCACCGATCATGATCATTTCGCCATGCGCCATGTTGATCACGCCCATCACACCAAAGGTGATGGCAAGACCAACCGCCGCGAGCAACAAAACCGATCCCAGACTGATACCGCGATAGACATCCCCAATCGTCTGCCAGGTCGACAGGCGCCCCTCGACGGATTCAAGCGCATCCTTGGCGGCGGCAACCACTTCGGGCTCGTAACCTTCTGCCTCGGCACTGGCGACAAATTGCGACAGCACCGCACGGATTTGCGGCGTGGTTTCGCTGGCCAGAACATCAATCGCACTTAGGCGTTCTTCGGTAGTTTCACCGGCTGCCAGCGCCATGGTGGCCTGCGCCAGTTCCATGCGTGCCAGAAGCGTTTCATCCTCTTCGCGATCAATCGCGCGCAGAAGCAATGGCAACATCGCCGGATCACGGGCATCCATGATCTGCTCGACCGCAGCACTTCGGATATTGAGATCCGGGCTAAACAGGTTCAGCGTCGCCAACGCATCGCGCAGCGCACCCCGCAGACGGTTGTTGATCTTGATCTTGGAGAGTTCCTTGGATGAACTTTCACCGACTTCTTCGCCGCTGACGATGTCGATATGGGTAAAGACTTTGCCCTTTTTGGTGGCGATGACGACATGCTCGTCGCTGTCGCGAACATAAAGGTCACCGTCAAGCATGGCCTTAAGGATCGGGGCAACACGCGGATCACCGTCCGCTGCCATTTCCTCGATCACCGCGACCTTCTTGGTCGCACTTTTATCATTTAACTGTTCGGCGATGTTTCGCAGTTCTTCGTCACTGAATGCCTGTGCGCTATTGGGTGTTGCGATCACAAGCAGGGCCAGACACGCGATCATGACACCCAGTCGAAGGGCAACGTCACGCGTTTTGGCCAATGAGAACGGAGAACGGCGCAGCACTGAAAACATGTCATTGCGCATGATCACCAAACCTTTGAATTCAATATGGAAAATTGGATAAAGAAAACGCGGACAGCAGACAGGTGCTGATTGCGTTGAAAATGAACAGGCCGGTCGCGTTGCCACGACCGGCCCATCCGAAACCAATTAGTACATCGGTTTTTCACAGTTGCCGCAGACCCACGGATAGGTCCAGTCGGCGGTCAGCTTTGCGCTTTCCGGCAGGAAGTCCGACCATGCATCGCCAACGACGGTGCCTTCGGTTTCCCAAACGATGTCAAACTGGCCATCATCCTGAACTTCGCCGATCAGAACCGGCTTGGACAGGTGGTGGTTGGTGTTCATGACAGCGGTACCGCCGGTCAGGTTTGCAACTTCCTGGCCATACATTGCCTGACGAACCGCATCGACATCGGTGGTGCCAGCCTGCTCGACAGCCTGTTTCCACATGTTAAAGCCGATATAGGTTGCTTCCATCGGGTCGTTGGTTACGCGCGACTCATCACCGATGAAGGCGTGCCATTTTTCGATGAAGGCCGTGTTGGCATCAGACTCAACCGACTGGAAGTAGTTCCAGGCAGCAAGATGACCAACCAGCGGCGCTGTATCGATACCAGCCAGTTCTTCTTCACCAACCGAGAAGGCAACAACCGGAATGTCTTCGGCCTTGATGCCCTGGTTTGCCAGTTCCTTGTAGAACGGAACGTTCGCGTCACCGTTAATGGTCGAAACCACGGCCGTTTTCTTGCCAGCAGATGCGAATGCTTTCACGTCAGCAACGATCGACTGCCAGTCAGAATGACCGAACGGGGTGTAGTTCTCCATGATGTCTTCATCGGAGATACCCTTGCCGTTCAGGTAAGAACGCAGGATCTTGTTGGTGGTACGCGGATAAACATAGTCGGTACCCAGAAGAACGATACGCTCGGCAGAGCCGCCATCTTCGCTCATCAGGTAATCAACAGCCGGAATGGCCTGTTGGTTCGGAGCTGCACCGGTATAGAATACGTTGCGCGAGCTTTCCTCACCTTCGTACTGAACCGGATAGAACAGCATGCTGTTGAGTTCTTCGAAGACCGGCAGAACCGATTTACGCGAAACCGACGTCCAGCAACCGAAGACAACAGCAACCTGTTCCTGTTCGATCAGTTCGCGTGCCTTTTCAGCAAACAGCGGCCAGTCAGAAGCCGGGTCAACAACAACGGCTTCGACTTGTTTGCCAAGCAGACCACCGTTCTTGTTCAGGTCATCAACCAGCATCAGGACAGTGTCCTTCAGCGTGGTTTCGGAAATCGCCATCGTCCCGGAAAGAGAGTGCAGCACACCAACTTTGATGGTTTCTGCTGCCTGTGCGGCTGACATTGCCATTGCAGACACTGCCATGGCCCCGGCGCCGACAAGCGCTTGAAGCTTCTTATTCATTTATAGCCTCCACTGAGTTTTTATTGCACCGCCGTTGCACTTGCTAAAACCGTGCCAGACTCAGAGGCCATATCGAATAAAATCGCGAATCGAGGGATTCTCACGCAATAAGAAACTATTTTACAGCTATTTCGGGGAAAATATTTGCGCAAGCCGTGTTTTGAATGATTATTTTTCAATCATTGATTACATTTTGATTAATTTTTGATCATGTTGACGTCAGGGTTTTCACAGCCTATCTGGAGCGCGGAAGTTTCGCCTGCGCTGAGCTTATTGCACCACAATCTGCCTTGTGTCGGCCGGCTTCCCGCCCCGTCGGGAGACCGGCGGGGCGCTTTGATTTCTGGCTGTATTTGTCCGGAATCACTCGGCCGCCTGCAATTCGCGGTCCGGCGCGATCGCGTTAATTGCTGTGCGGATTTGATCACGCAACCAGATCAGACCAACATCCTTGTCCGTCCACACAGCCCAGTTCATCCTCACCGGCGGAAACGCCACATCAATCGGCATCGGGCAATAAGACAACCCGAATAACGGCGCATACTGGTTGGCAATGCGACACGGCACAGTGGCAATCACGGCACTGTTTCGGGCCGCTGCCAAAAGTGGCATGAAATCAGGTGCCGCCAGAACAACATCAAGTTCAATCCCCATCCCCTGAAGCGCGACACCAACACACCCGGCGACATTCTCCGTCTGGGACAGAACCGCATGCCGCGATGCCAGATATTGCGCACGCGACATCGGCAGCGGCAAATCGAGAATATCAGGATTAAAACAACAGGCGACTTCCGAGTTGAACAGAACCTCGCCGAAATGGCCTGTGTTGAGTTGGCTTTTGCAGCCAATCGCCAGATCGATCTCGCCGCCATTGATCATTCCATCAACGGTTTCAGATGTGATGGTACGGCTCAAAATCTTGATACCCGGTGCCTGCTGCTGCAAATGCTGCATCAGAACCGGCAACAAAATCATGTCCATTTCACCCGTCACGCCCAACCGAAAAACACGCTGGGCGGTTTGCGGATCAAAAGAATCCGTCGCATGAAGGGCGTTCTGTGCCTGGGAAAGGGCGGTGCGCACCGGCCCGGCCAGCGCACGGGCTTTTGCTGTCGGCTGCATTTTCTGACCCACACGCACAAACAGGTCATCAGCCAGCAACATCCGCAAGGTATTGAGATTGTGGCTCATTGCCGACTGCCCGATGCGCAGTTTCTCGGCCGCCTTGGTCACGCTCATTTCCTGCATCATGGCGTCAAACGCAATCATCAGGTTGAGGTCAAATGACCGTAAATTGAAATGATCAATATTATCCATGACTGGTATCGATTTGATTACTGACTGATCGCACTATAGCCTTTCCCCATCAGCTTACAACCCGCCGGTTCACACCGGCATGATTTGAGGGAAAAGAAAAATGCTATCACGTCGTGATTTGCTCAAAAGCACGCTTGCCGCCGGTGCCGTTGGCGCGATTGGCAGCACCGTCTTTGTGCCACTGGCCGCAAAGGCAAAGGCACCGCTGGTTGGCACACAGGCACCGGGCTATTACCGGGTCATGGTCGGCGATGTCGAAGTCACCGCCCTTTCGGATGGTGCGGCCCAGTTCCCGATCGCCGATCTTTATGTCAACACCACGCCCGAACAGGCCCGCCTGGCCCTTGCCAATGCGTTTCAGGGAACCCCAACCTATCTTTCGGTCAATGCCTATTTGCTGAATTTCGGGGATCGTCTTGTATTGCTTGATGCGGGTACGAGCGATCTGATGGGACCGGCACTTGGCAAACTTCCGGCCAATATGATTGCCTCGGGCTACCACCCTGATCAGGTCGATGATGTTGTGATTACCCACATTCATCCCGACCATACCGGTGGCCTGACACTGGCTGGCAACAAGGTCTTTGCCAATGCCACCGTGCATGTTCCAGAGGCAGACGCCGCGTTCTGGCTCAGTGCTGAAAACAAGGCGACCGCACCCGAAGACGCCAAGGCGTTCTTTGATCAGGCGGTTGCGGCCCTGACCCCCTATATCGATAGTGGCAAGCTTGTGAAATATGCACCCGATGCCCCGGCCATCGAAGGCATGGTCAACACCACTTTCCGCCCCGGACACACGCCGGGCCACAGCGCGCTTTGGATCGAAAGCAAGGGCGAGAAGTTTGTTTACTGGGGCGACATTACCCATGGCGATGTCGTGCAGTTTGACGATCCGAATATTGCCATCGCCTTTGACGGCGACACCGACATGGCAATCAAATCACGCGAAGCGGCCTTTGCCGAAGCGGTACAGGAAAAATACCTGGTTGCCGGTTGCCACGTCGCCTTCCCGGGATTTGGTCATGTGCGCGAAGATGCCACCATGTATGACTGGGTACCGATGAACTATCGCGCTGACATTTAGGTTGGATTTGATCCCCCATCCCCGCCGACCTTAAAACAATCCGTCAACGCAAAAGAGCGGTCGTGCAATACGACCGCTCTTTCCTTTGTATTTCGTTCCTGTCTGCTTATTCCGGCATGCCTGCGCGGATCCACTGACCAAGCTGCTCGCGTTCCTCGTCGGTCATTTCCGTCATATTGCCAAGCGGCATGGCCCGGCCAATAACCGCCTGTGCCAGAACACGCTGCGCATTGGCTTCGATCTGGGCCAGATCATCAAACATCACGCCTGCCGGGGCTTCGTCAAAACCCTCGTCACTCGGGTTCGCCGAATGGCAGGTCGAACAACGGGTCTGAACGATGGCCAAGGCATGATTGGCAGTAATCACGTCTTCATCGGCACGCTTGACCGCGTCCGGGTCATAGGATGCAAACATCGCAAGGATCGCCATACCGACCGCAGCCGACGGAAGCTGCCAGGCAATCGCCTTGCCGGTGCCGCCAGCATTGCGCGTGTTAAAGAAATGGCGCACCAGCCCACCGATGATCAGGATCAGACCGACAATCAGCCATGACTGATCATGGGAAAACAGCATCGAATAGTGATTGCTGATCATCATCAGCAAGACCGGAAGCGTCAGGTAGTTGTTGTGCGTTGAACGCTGCTTGGCCTGGAGACCCAGTTTCGGATCGGGCTTTTCCCCAGCCATCAGGCTGGCCACGACCTTTTTCTGGTTCGGAATGATGATGCGAAACACATTGGCGGCCATGATCGTGCCAATCATCGCACCGACATGAATAAACGCACCGCGCCCGCTGAACACATGGGTAAACAGATAACTCGCCGCCATGATCAGGATGAACAGTGCAACCGCCAGCGTATCGGTGCGTTTGCCAATCGCGCTTTTGCAGATGATGTCATAGATCACCCAACCGGCAAACAGGCTGCCAAGCCCAATCAGGATCGCATCCATCTTGGTCAGCGCCAGAACGCTTGGGTCGATCAGATAGCTTTCGGCACTCCAGTAATACATGGTGACCAAAAGTGCGAAGCCGGTAATCCAGGTGAAATAGGCCTCGTATTTGAACCAGTGCAGTTCTGGCGGCATGGAACTGGGTGCCACCATCCATTTGTTCACATGATAGAACCCGCCACCATGCACCATCCAGGCCTCGCCATAGACACCTTCATTCATTTCCGGGCGCTTGCGCAAACTCAGGTCAAGCCAGACGAAATAGAACGAAGACCCGATCCAGGCGATGCCCGTAATCAAATGCGCCCAGCGCAGGATCAGATTGATCCAGTCCTGAAACAGAATATCCACGGTGCTTGAAACCTCCGTCTCGCCTGTGCGCGGTTTCCGGCGCGCTGGCAGCCCTGCCTTGATGATGCCCCGGGACGCATGAATGGCTCTGATGGCAGCATTTTGCCCGGGTTTAATTCAGTCGATCTGTTTCCTGTCCTATCACAGTCGCCCGACCGCCTCTATTATTTAGGGGTTGAGCATAATCGAAATGACTTTCAAAATAATCTTTAAAATGGCAGAGTGTGGCCGCTAATCTGCACATATAATGATTTAAAGCGCCCACCAGAAATCAAGAAACAGCCCTCAGACATCAGGAGCTTCCCGCACCATGTCCGACTTTGAGGACATCCAGATTTTTGTCCGTGTTGCCGAACTTGGCAACCTTTCTGCTGCCGGGCGTGAATTGCGCCATTCGGCGGCTGTTGTGTCAAACCGGATTGCCCGCCTTGAAGAACGGCTTGGGGTGCGTTTGCTGAACCGCACAACGCGCCGGGTCAACCTGACGACCGAGGGGGATGTTTATTACCGGCACTGCCTGCGCATTCTTTCGGAAATGCAGGAAGCCGAAAACGCCATCGCCAACCAGAAAAATACTACCCGCGGCCCGGTCACGCTGACCTGCCCGGTGGCATTCGGCAACAAGTTTGTCGCCCCGATCATTCCGAAATTCGTCGAACAGAACCCGGATGTGCAAATCCGCCTGCATCTGTCTGATCGGTTGCTCGATCTGTTGCAAGACAAGGTCGATCTTGCCATCCGCATTGCCGAGCTTAAGGAAAGCTCGCTGATTGTCCGCAAGCTGGCCACCAACAAACGTATGCTGGTCGCAAGCCCGGATTATCTCAAAAAGAACGGCGCACCCAAGGTGCCCGCCGACCTTTTGAACCACAATTGCCTGCTGCTGCGCTTCCCGGGATCACAGCAATATCAATGGACCCTGCAAGGACCAAATGATGAACCACCGGTCACGCTGGCTGTCGCCGGTTCGATGGATTCCGATAACAGCGAGGTCCTGACCCGCTGGTGCCTTGACGGGCATGGCATTTCACTGAAATCGAACTGGGAAGTCGACGAATATCTGCGCGAAGGACGCCTTCAACGCGTCCTGCCCGATTACCAGCCACCATCACATGCGGTCTATACGCTCTATCCAGAAAACCGCTATCTGCCGACGCGCGTCCGCGCCTTTGTCGATTTTCTGGTCGCGGAATTTGGCGGCACGCCGCCCTGGGAACGTTAAAAAAATTGAACGCCAAACAAAAACGCCCCGGCTTCTGCTCGGGGCGTTTTTTTGGCATTCGATTTAGGCCGGTCTAGCTTTTGGCAAGCGCCAGATACCCGCTCAGAACCGCAGCAACGTTTTGCCCAATCACGTCATGGGCATAACCGCCTTCCATGGTGAACATGGTTTTAAGCCCCATCCGCCCGATCATCTGCCCGATGCGGTTGAAATCATCGGTCTGTAGCTTGAAGTCGCAAATCGGTTCGGCTTCGTGGGCGTCAACACCAAGGGCCACCACCAGTGCATCGGCCTGCCAGGTCAGAAGTTTCTGCATTGCCTTGGCAAAGCCAGCCCCCCACCCCGCGAAATCACTGCCACCCGGCAGCGGAATATTCAGGTTGGCACCCTGCCCGTCATTGCGCCCGGTTTCATTGGCATAGCCCATGAAGAACGGGAACTGATGGGCTGGATCGGCATGGATGGAAATCGTCAGAACATCCCCACGCTCATAGAAAATATCCTGCGCACCGTTGCCGTGGTGATAGTCGATATCAAGAATGGCGACCTTTTTTGCGCCCTTGGAAATCATGTGCTGGGCGGCGATGGCAGCATTGTTCAAGAAGCAATATCCACCATAACGGTTGGCATGGGCATGGTGTCCCGGCGGGCGTGTCAGGGCAAAGGATGCTTCGCCTTCGCTCCAGGTTGCTTCGGCTGCCGATATGACGGTCTGCGCGCCCCAATAGGCTGCTTTCCAGGTTCCCTGGGTAATCGGTGTATCAGATGAAATGGCGTACTGACCAAGGCGCGCACTGATATGTTCGGGCTTGCCACCAGAAAATCCGCCAGTCGGCCAGACATAGGGAAAGGCGTCACCGCTTTTCCCTGCCTTGGTCCATTCGCTCCAGGCGTTTTCCAGAAAATCAATATAGTCCGGCTCATGGATCGCGCGGATCGGGCCGATGCCGTGGTCGGTCGGATCGACCAGCTGCGCCTTGATCGCGTGCGCGACGGCATCACGAATGATCGGAATACGCCGGGCATTCTCGAAACATGGCACCATGCGTCCGTGATGCATTTCGCCTGCCCCGTCATGGGCATCGTGGCGCGAATTGAAGAAAACCCGCATGGCACCGCTCTCCTGACTGAAAATCCTGACCGGGTACCATCATGACGCCCGACGCATCCTGTTGCACGCAGAAAGAGGCTATTTCTTGGCGGTATAAAGCAGCTTTTCGATGGTATCGAGGAACACACCCAACTGATTGCGCAGGCTTTCCGACTGATCGGCAAGACGGCTGGCCATGTCACGCGTGGTGTCGGCAGCCTCCCCGGTACGCCCGGCCATATCGGAGACCACGGTGATATTGTCGGTGACTTCCTGTGCGCCACTTGATGCCTGTTCGACATTGCGCGTGATGTTGGTCGACAAGTTCGCCTGCGTTTCGACATTGCCCGAAATCGTGTCCGAACGTGCCGCCAGATCATCGATCACGCCTGCAATTTCGCGGATCGAGCCAACCGACTGTTCAATCGCGGTCTGAATGTCCTGAACCTTTTCCTCGATGCTTTCGGTCGCCTTGCTGGTCTGGTTGGCAAGTCCCTTGACCTCGTTGGCAACAACGGCAAAGCCCTTGCCGGCTTCACCGGCGCGCGCAGCCTCGATCGTCGCATTCAGTGCAAGCAAGTTGGTCTGAGCCGCAATGTCACGGATAAAGCTGACCACTTCAACGATCTCGCCAGCCGCCGCTTCCAGCTGTCCGATACGACCATCGGTTTCCTGGGCAAGGCCGTTCGCCCGGTTGGCGATCTCAACCGATTCACGTGCCTGTTCGGACACATTGCGGATTGCCTCGTTCAGCTCTTCGGATGCGGCCGAAAGTTCGCTGACATTGGCCGCCGTCTGGCGGGCCGCGGCGGCAACGTTGGTCGAACGTGAACTGGTTTCGTGCGCGATGGAATTGGCGTCCCCGGATGCCTCGGAAAGGGCGGATGCGGCATTGGCAATGTCATCAACCGCGGCAAAGGAACCGCTTTTGAATTCACCAAGAATTTCAGCAAACCCGGACAGTTTCTTTTCGATGGAGGCACTGGCCGCATTAATCCGCTGGGCCGAAGAAAGGTAATCCCCGACCAGCCCGGTTTCGACAATGCGTCGGTAATAACGGTTTTCGGAAACCGCCCCCATGGATGCCGCACTTTCGCGCAGGAACGCATCATTGCGGTCAATCAGCCGGTTGATCGCAATAAACAGTTCGCGCATGTCAGGATGACTGTCGACATTGGTAATACGGGCTTCGTAATCACCATCGGCTGCGGCCAGGACCACGTCCAGTGCCTTTTTGATACCTGATTTTGAACTACCAAACAGCGACATTAGAACCTCAAACCTTGTGTTTCCGGGAACCGCTTTGCGATCCTCTAGAGACTTTGAATAAACTCGTCGTACGACATGCCCATATCAGAAAGCTTCTGTGACAAGGCCTCGGATGCGGCTTTCATGCCATCCTTGCGGTTGGGCAGGCTTTCCTCGATTTTGCGAAGCTCCGCATAGAGAGGAATGATCGTTTCGCTCAAAACCTTTGGATCGGGCACCCGGCGATTGGAATGATATCCAATCACCTTGTGATTGGCGTCAAATGACGGCGTCACGTGGGCATAGACCCAATAATGATCCCCGTTGCTGGCCATATTCACGACATAGGCAAAAATCTCGTGACCGGATGAAATCCGATCCCACATAAGCTTGAAAACGCTGCGCGGCATATCCGGATGTCGGATCAGCGCATGCGGCTTCCCCAAAACCTCACCTTCCGAATAATCAGAAAGGCGCAAAAACACCTCATTGGCGTAGGTAATATGCCCTTTGAGATCCGTCTTGCTGACGATCAATTCTTCCGGTTTGAAATGACGTTCCCGCCCAGAAGGCTGAATGCCTGAAGGCTTTTCACTCACCTTTAAGACCCCGATACTTTATTTTTATTTCCAAACATGCCCGCAATTTCGGGCTGCGGTCAGGATGAATTACTCGATTATCATGTGAAAATGATCGTGCGAAGCTAAATATTATTTTTCCACACGTTTCATTCTCAATACCTAACACAGTAATCTGGAATTATTATTGGATAAAGTATTATCCACCCAATACAAAATCAACCTTTGGTTGCAAATACGTATCATCAGTGCCCATGCGAACATTCTATGCTTCACGCGCACATTCCAACCGATACTTCACATGCTTGAAACACATCCCCCGGACGGGGGATGTGCGAGTGAACAAAGTCACTTTTAATAACCTGACAAACGTCCCAGCCACCGAAACCATTCATCAAAAATGCCGGGTCGGCACATCAGGAGATCCACATGAAGAAACTTGTCATTTCGTGCGCAATGCTTGGCGCACTGGCAGCCTGCCAAACAACTGACAATGTCGTTCGCAATACGAATGTAAACCTTTTGTCGCTCGCAAAGCCGCAACTTGCAGCAGGCGATTCATATGCCTATTACCGCAATGGCGATCATGAAATTGCGACCGTATCGGCAGTTGGCGATGATGTTTACAGCTTTGAAGTAACCGATGGCCCGGGCGACGGGTGCACCTATGTCGGCGAAGGTTTCCTTGCACCGGACATCCAGTGGGCTAATTGCGACAGTTCCACCGGCACGCAAATGATAACCAAAACCGGCGAAATCTGGCCGCTTAAGATCGGCAACACCGTATCCTATGCTGTCGAAGGCACGGATGGAACCGACAGCTGGACCCAGACCCGTGACTGCAGCGTTGTCGGCACCGCAATGGTAACCATCGGAACTGGCACGATCCCGACCTACGAAGTCGTCTGCAAGGATGGTTCGAACACCCGTACCTGGTTCTATTCCCAAAGCCACAAATGGCCGGTCAAATACACCAAGGTTCACAAAAAACGTGGTCTTGTAGATGTACGCGAACTTGATCTTGGCCAGAAGGCAGGCTGATCAGGTGATGTGACGCATATTGGTGCCATCACCCCTGACCCGGCATCAATTGAGGTCTGGCTTCTGTACCTGGGAGCCAGACCTCATCGCGGCAAAATCTGGTCTTCCTTGAGCGGGATGATCATCTGTACGGCCAGACGCACAAGTTCCAGCCGATCCTTTGCACCGGTCTTGCGATAAACGCTGGCGAGCTGAGACTTGACCGTTTCCGGCCCCTTGCCAAGATGCTCGGCAATCTCGCTGTTACTCAAACCGCGTAAGACGGCATCGAATACATCGGTTTCTGTTCGTGTAAGCGCAAAATGACGATTGAGAAGATCAGTGTTGATATCGGTGTACCAGAACGGATCAACCACCGTTGCCAAGACACCAGAAAACTGCCCGCCGAATGTACCCTGCTTTTCGCGCAACGGGGCGAGATCGAGCAAATAGGCACTACTTTCATTAACACGGCTGTTAAGACGCAGGTTTTCAGATGCTTTTTCGATAATCGCCTGCTGACTCAGTTTGTAGACGGCTTGTGACAACCGTCTGGCATCCTGATCATCATTGGCGGTCAATTTCTGACCCGGTCCGACGATTAGTGCGTCACGGCTATCAAGGATGCGGGTGAACTCTTCGTTGATGATGACGATTTCGCCCTTGGCGTTGAGGATCGCAACCCCAATGCGCAATCGATCCAGCACATCAAGAAACGCCCCATAGCGATGCCTTAACAGATGCACCGGCCGGTTCATTTCCAAAACCTTTGTCAGGTGTGGACCAAGGAAGCGCAGCTTGTCAGATGCATCGGATGGCACAAACGGGCTGTCATCGCGATAATGCACAGCCAGAATATCGTAGCCGGCTGCATCCTTGGAAACACACATTCCGGCTGCCTGCGTGCAGCCGGTAGTCTTTTCCAGCCAAGGATAAAATCGCGAAGGTGAATGATCCCCGTTTTGATGCCGGACATCGTCACCGACGGTAAAATCATAAAGCTTTTGTTCGTGATAATAGGCCGATCCGTCATTCTGGTTCAGCCCAAGGCTGATATATTCATCAAGCGCAGATTGCGGGATCCAGCTATTGGCATGAAACGAATATTCGGTAATTTCAGGGCGGATTTTCTCAATATGCATGATAACTGCGTTGCGTGTTCCCAACTTGCTTGCAAGCCAGTCCAGTCGCTCGCTCCACAATTCAGGGGCGATTGCCGCTTCATACAATAAGGGAATCAGACGGTTCAGATCGTCAAGGTGCGGATCACCAAACTTCAACCAACGACTCCCTAGTATAATCACGTACATATGACCATAATCCATTAACGGCATAAATCTTCGGAATTCAACGCGAAAGACTTACGAGTATTTTAAACTATAAGAACAAATACTCAGCTCAATGACATCAATACAAGGGCATTCGAATGTCGAAAGATCTTCGGAATTTTCCATATCGTGTCGTTATTCACGAGAAACATTCCGCCCAAGCTGTGCTGGACTGGCTCGACATCAATGTCATGAGCAAGAACTGGACGATGGGCATTCGGAATATCGAACTCCCGCGTGGCGACCAGAATGCCCCGATTGTCGATATGGTGATCTATTTCAATCGCCGTGAAGATATGGAACGCTTCCGCGACAAGTGGGCCGGTAAAACCCGCGAACACAAGGTCAAGCTGCATGGCTGGCGCGCAGCACTCTATGCCTTGCGGCATCCAAAAACCGAAATGATCGCCTATGAAAAGTCAGACGAACCAAGTCGAGCCAATCCCAAGAAGCCGACCTGACAAACCGTCATAAGAAAAGCCCCGCGCAAGCTAATGCACGGGGCTTCGTCATTTAACCGATCCGGATGGATCGGAAATCCGACTTATTTCGGCAGTTCGGCATCGATGCCTTTGATGTACCAGTCCATGCCAAGCAGCATGCCGTCATCAGCAACTTCGCCTTCTGCAACGCGCAGTTCGCCAGCCTGATCATAGATCGGGCCGGTGAACGGGTGGAATTCACCCGAAG
>NZ_DGMR01000039.1:222284-238870 GCF_002388495.1 Thalassospira sp. UBA4513 | reverse complement strand
GCGCGGGCAACATAGTAGCTGTCCCAGTTATCAACGATCGCGGTCAGCTGTGCCTTCGGTGCGAACTTGATCATGTCAGACGCCTGGCCGAAACCAAGAACGCCACGGTTTTCAGCAACCTGAAGCGGTGCCGGGCTGTCGGTGTGCTGAACCATGATGTCTGCACCCTGGTCAATCAGGGCCTTGGCAGCATCGCCTTCCTTGCCCGGATCATACCAGGTGTTGGCCCAAACGATTTTGACCTGCACGTCCGGGTTAACCGACCATGCGCCCATCATGAAGGAGTTGATACCACGGACAACTTCCGGGATCGGGAAGGAGCCGACATAGCCAACAACGTTCGACTTGGTCATTTTACCGGCGATCACACCAGCAACATAACGGCCTTCATAGAAACGTGCGGCATAGGTCGACAGGTTGTCGGCACGCTTGTAACCGGTTGCATGTTCGAATTTGACATTCGGGAACTGCTTGGCAACTTTTTCGGTCGGGTTCATGAAACCGAACGAGGTGGTGAAGATCAGGTTGTGGCCGGTCTGGGCCATCTGACGGATCACGCGTTCAGCATCGGCACCTTCCGGCACGCTTTCGACATAGCTGGTCGATGCACCGTCGCCGAGTTCAGCTTCAATGGCCTGACGGCCAATGTCATGACGATAAGACCAGCCATGGTCACCAATCGGGCCGACATAGATAAAACCGGCCTTAACGTCTTCGGCCTGGGCTGCACCCATGCCGGTTGCGAGGGCACCAACAGCCGCAACGGCGGCAAGTGTGCGCTTCACGAGGCTTGCATTCATAGTTTCAGTCTCCCTGTTAGACACTCAATCAGGATTTATACGTAATTCCTGATCGCAATCAATGACGCGTTCCTGCACAAACCAAATCTCAGACAAACCGGCCAAGCCCTGCCCGGCTTGTGTGAGGTTTGGCAAGCACAGTCTTCCTCCCGTCGTCGGGCCGAAACATCATTTAACGTGTTCCGGTCCCGCTTTTAAGGCCACCGAAACCCTATTGGGCGGCCCTGAACGCCTGACCAATACAGGCCGGCGCATTCAGTCTGATTTTCGCACGGTCGCTGGAAATAATCACCAGCACGATCACGGTCGCCAGATACGGCAACATCGACATGAACTGGCTGGGCACATGAATGCCCGCACCTTGCGCATGCAACTGCATCACCGAGATCAGGCCAAACATATAGGCCCCGGCAACCAGACGTCCCGGACGCCACGTGGCAAACACGACGAGTGCCAGCGCAATCCAGCCGCGACCAGCCGTCATGTTTTCCGCCCACATCGGCGTATATGAAAGCGACAGATACGCGCCACCAAGGCCCGCCATCGCCCCGCCAAACATGGTGGCAAGATAGCGGATCTTGATCACCGAATAGCCAATCGCATGCGCCGAATGATGGGAATCCCCAACGGCCTTAAGAATGAGGCCCGCACGCGATTTGGACAGGAACCAGGCGATGCCAATCACAGCCGCGATTGACAGATACACCAGAAAATCCTGCCCAAACAGGATCGGGCCGATGATCGGAATGGCACTGATCCCCGGGATCGAAAGGGCTGGCAGCGGATCAATCGCAAAGCCGACAAACCCCGATCCGACAAGAGCTGAAAAACCAACCCCGAAGATCGTCAGCGCAAGACCCGTCGCCACCTGATTGGCCATCAGGGTGAGTGTCAGGAATGCAAAGATCAGCGACATCAATGTGCCCGCCACAACCGCGGCCAGAATGCCAAGAGAGGCCGATCCGCTTGATGCTGTCACCGCAAAACCGGCAATCGCGCCCACCAGCATCATGCCTTCAACACCAAGGTTAAGCACACCGGATTTCTCGGTAATCAGCTCACCCGATGCCGCCAGCAAAAGCGGGGTCGAGGCGGTAATCACGGTCAGGATAAAGGGAACAATCCATTCCATTATGCGGTTCTCCCTTTTGCCGCGATGGAGCCGAAACGAATGCGGTATTTGGTCAAGACATCACTGGCCAGCAGGAAGAACAGCAAGATCCCCTGGAAAAGCCCGGTCACAGCATTGGGCAGGCCCAGTGTAATTTGCGCCAGTTCGCCACCAAGATAGGTCAGTGCCATGATCAAACCGCCAAACAGAATGCCTACTGGATGCAAGCGGCCGAGGAAGGCCACGATAATCGCGGTAAAGCCATAGCCCGGCGAGATCGATGGCTGAAGCTGTCCGATGGGGCCTGACACCTCAAACAAACCGGCCAGACCGGCCAGCGCACCGCCCAGAAGAAGGGTAAACCAGACCATGCGTTTTTGACGGAACCCGACATGGCGGGCAGCCTGCGGGGCCTTGCCGACAACGCGCAACTGGAACCCGATCACCGATTTTGACAGCAACAACCAACCGGCAATCACGACAAACACGGCAACGGCCGTACCAAGATGCACACGCGATCCTTCAAAGATGATCGGAAGCAAACCGGCATCCGGGAACGGACGGGACTCCGGGAAGTTGAACCCTTCCGGGTTCCGCCACGGACCATGCACCAGGAAGCTTAGAAACAGCGTCGCGACATAGGTCAGCATCAGACTGGTCAGGATTTCATTGGCGTTAAAGCGCGTGCGCAGCAATGCCGGGATCGCCCCCCAAAACGCACCGCCCAGCGCGCCCAGCACAAACATGGCCGGCAGCAAAAGCACGCTTTCGCTGTCATGGAAATAAAGCGCCAGACCACCGCCAAAGATCGCCCCCATGGTCAACTGGCCTTCAGCCCCGATGTTCCAGACATTGGCACGGAACCCCATAGCAAGACCGACCGCAATGATAACAAGCGGGGTTGCCTTCACGAACAGCTCGGAAATGCCATAGCTGTTATTGATCGGCAGAATGAAGAATGTATAAAGCGCGTCAAACGGGTTCTTGCCCATAAAGGCAAAGATGATCCCGCCGACGACAAGCGTCATAAGGATTGCCAGAACCGGCGACAGATAAACCATCGCCTGTGAATGCTGGCGACGGGGTTCAAGCCTGACCAACGCGACCTCCCTCTACTTGCGTGTTGTTCGCCGGGGTCGCGTTGCCTTCAAGATCATGAAGCCCCCCCATCAACAGACCAATTTCCTCGATGCTGACATCGGCCATCGGACGCGGTTTGGACATTTTGCCCTCCGCCATCACCACCACCGAATCACAGATCGCATAAATCTCGTCCAGGTCCTGCGAAATTACCAGAACCGCCGTGCCTTTGGCCGCCAGATCCAGCAATGCCTGATGAATGGCACTGGCCGCCCCGGCATCGACACCCCAGGTCGGCTGGGAAATCACCAGAACACCCGGGTCCTGCAAAATCTCGCGCCCGACGATAAATTTCTGAAGGTTGCCGCCCGAAAGCGACCCGGCCTCGGCCCCGGAACCAGTGGTACGCACATCAAAAGTCTTGATGATATTATCGGCAAACGACTTGGTCGGGACTTCGCGGATCAGACCGCGTGCCGAGAGCGCCATGCGCCGGAATGCGGTCAAAAACCCGTTTTCCGAAAGGCTCATGTCCGGCACGGCACCATGACCGTTGCGTTCTTCTGGAACAAACGTCGCGCCCAGTCGACGACGGCGGCGCGGCCCGAAATGCGCAACCGACTTGCCATCAATCTTGATGCTGTCCGGTGCTGCTTGCTGTTCGGTTTCCCCGGCAAGGGCACGGAACAATTCGTTCTGACCGTTGCCGGCAACCCCGGCAACCCCCATGATTTCGCCACCGCGCACCTCAAGATTAATCCCCTTAAGGTCGGTGCCAAACTGTTCATCGCTTTCAAGCGACAGATTGGAAACCGCAAGCCGCACATCGCCAAACTCACGGGATTTACCCCGATCCGGCGCGGTCAGTTTCTGGCCGATCATCATTTCGGCCATCGATTTTGCGGTTTCTTCACGCGGGTCACAGCCGCCAACAACCTTGCCACCGCGCAGAACGGTCGCCTTCTGGCACAGGGCCTTCACTTCATGCAGCTTGTGGCTGATGTAAAGGATTGCACAGCCTTCATCGGCCAAACGACGCAACGTCTCAAACAGCTTTTCGACTTCTTGCGGCGTCAGGACCGAGGTCGGCTCGTCCAGGATCAGAAGTTTGGGGTTCTGCAACAGACAACGCACAATCTCGATGCGCTGACGCTCCCCAACCGACAGCGTGTAAACATGACGATCCGGATCAAGCGGCAGGCCATAGGTCTTTTCGACCTCAAGCACCTGCTTGCGCAGCGCATCCATATCGCGCACGTCATTCATCGCCAGCGCAATGTTTTCAAGCACCGTCATGGTTTCAAACAGCGAGAAATGCTGGAACACCAGACCGATCCCCATTTCGCGCGCATCATGCGGGCTTGCGATCGTGACCGGCTTGCCTTCCCAGATCAGCTCGCCCTCATCGGCCTGCAGCACGCCATAGATGATTTTCACAAGCGTACTTTTGCCAGCACCGTTTTCCCCCAACAGCGCATGGATTTCACCAGGCTCGATACGGAAACTGATATCGTCATTGGCCAGACAGCCCGGAAAGGCCTTGGTTACGCCGCGCACTTCCAATTGCGCGGGCCCACCAGCCCCCTTCACGGTATTTGCCCCGGCTTCACCGGTCGTTGACGTCACTGTTGCCACCCCCATTTAGCGATATGTCTTGCATCCAGCACGCGGTTTTACCGCATAACGCATTGCAGTCAAACGGTCTCAATATTCGATCTTGTCGGCTTTGGCATCCCAGGCGGCAAACACTTCGCGCGCTTCGGGCAAATCGACATGCACAATTGGCAATGAACGATCTTCGATCGGCTTTGCCACCTCATCATACAAAAACTGATCATCAAATCCGATGGCAGCGGCATCTTCGCGACCATTGGCATAATAGATCTTGTCAAGGCGGGCCCAATAGATCGCAGACAGGCACATCGGGCAAGGTTCGCAACTGGTATAGATTTCACAGCCTGACAGATTGAACGTGCCAAGCTTGGCACAGGCCGCGCGAATGGCGCTGACCTCGGCATGGGCCGTCGGGTCGTTCTGGGATGTCACATTGTTCCATCCTTCTGCAATCACTTCGCCATTGCGAACGATGATTGCCCCGAACGGACCACCGCATCCCTCATCCATCTTTTGCCGCGACAAATCCACAGCATGGCGCATATGGCCCTTGGCGTCACACACAGCCAATCTCTCCTCTACGAAACCTCTGGTCCGGTTGCCCGAACCGCCTGACAGGCCGTCATTGCGCGGCCCTTTATCATTAATATTGCCCTCAAAGAAGGCTTTAGGGTCAGGACCTACTAATTTGGTTCGAATGGTCGCTCAGATTTGTGCGGATACGCGAAGCAAAACCGCAGGAAGATATTTATCTTTCAAGGTTCTGCGACAAAGTAGTCCGTGCAAATCTGAGTGATCCGAAGGACAGAGCTTATATTTGCAAACTCCTGCGTCAAATCCCTTGAACGGGATGCCGACCCGTTCAGCGGTATCTTCCTTGTATTTCACAAATATAAGCTCTGCCATTCCAATCAAATTAGTAGGTCCTGACCCTAGCCGTCGCCCAACCCGTCTGATGCGGATTTTGGCATTTGCGTTTGCGCCATCTGTGCTTCACGCACCGACAACACCTGTGCGGCAACCGATGCCGCAATCACCACCGGCTGTTTGCCGGTAATGCCTTGAATTCCAATCGGAGTGGTCAGACGACCGATTTCAACCGGGCTCAACCCCCGATCAGCAAGACGTCGGATAAAGCGTGCACGCTTGGTTTGGCTGCCGATCATGCCAACAAAACCAAGATCATCGCGCACCAAAGCCGCCCGGCAGATCTCGAAATCAAGCGCATGGTTATGCGTTAAGATCAAAACATGCGCCCCGGCCGGGATATCCGCGACCTCAGACTCAGGCTTATCACTTTGACAAACCTGAACATTTTCGCCTTCAACACCCGCCAGAAATTCATCACGCGAATCGATCAGGTGAATATCAAACGGAAGCGGCGCCAGGGCCTGCACAACCGCCTTGCCAACATGCCCGGCACCAAAAATCCACATTGGCGTGCGCGCGTCATCAAGGCGCAAACAAAGCGTTTCCACCCCGTTTAACGTAACAATCCCGCCACGCGCGCTCCCAAAACTGCCTGATAACATCTTGGCATGCGCCCCACTTACGCGCCCGATGTCGCTGCAATCGGTCGGTACGGTCACCCAATGGCCAGCCGCACGGATCGGTGCGGTTTCGATTTCTTGCAAAACCGTGCGCAGCGTTTCTTTGGCAACCCCGCGCAACAGATGAAAACCAACCTCGACCGATCCACCACAACATTGCCCAAGACCGGGGCCAAGCGGGAACCGGGCGATCTCGGCAACGGCCATCTTGTCAGCACCCGCGTCAAAACCTTCGCGCACCCGGCGTGTGACCTGATGTTCAAGGTTGCCACCACCAATCGTGCCCGAAATCGCATCCGGCGTGATCAGCATGAAGGCGCCGACTTCCCGCGGGGTCGATCCGCGAATGGCCGCAACACTGACCAGCATCACCGGACCGGGTTCAGACAACAGCCTGATATGATCGCGCCGCGACAGGGTCATGTCCTATTCCCCCGCCATCGATTGTGCTGAATGAACCTTTTCGATCATGTGCTTGGCGCAATCGGCCACGGCATGCAAGACCGCCTCGGGTGTTGCCGGGGTATCAAGGGCCGGGACAACCTTGTGATTGGCGACCGAGGCCACCGCATCGGCAATCGCCCGATGCACGGAGATCGCCAGCATCAAGGGTGGCTCACCGACCGCCTTGGACCGGTGAATGGTTTTTTCAACGTTTCGTCCGGACGACCACAGCTCCATGCGGAAATCTTCCGGTCGATCTGAACAAGCCGGGATTTTATAGGTCGACGGCGCATGGGTGCGCAGGCTGCCCTTTTGATCCCACCACAGTTCTTCGGATGTCAACCAACCCATCCCCTGAATAAAGCCGCCTTCAATCTGGCCAAGGTCAATCGCCGGGTTCAACGACCGGCCGACATCATGAATGATATCAACCCGCGTCACCTTGTATTCGCCGGTCAAGG
Source organism: Thalassospira sp. UBA4513 (assembly GCF_002388495.1). Classification (NCBI taxonomy): domain Bacteria; kingdom Pseudomonadati; phylum Pseudomonadota; class Alphaproteobacteria; order Rhodospirillales; family Thalassospiraceae; genus Thalassospira; species Thalassospira sp. UBA4513. The sequence goes on along the minus strand of NZ_DGMR01000039.1, from coordinate 231,810 downwards.
TATCAATCAAAACTTCGGAACACGCCATGCCATAGGCAAAGTAATAGAACGGCCGTCCCGATGCGCTTTCGCGGTCATAATGGATTTTCGGCGTGGCGTAATAGCCCGTGGCCGACAGCGACACACGCGCGAGATAGGCCTGCTTGATCAGATCGGCAAAGGCGAGCTCTTCCTTGTCGCCGACAATGATCTTGCCCGGCACAAAGCGCACAGCACTTTCCGCCACACCATATTTCTCGGCGGCAAAGGCAATCAGCCGGTTCTTGATCGTCATCGCCGCATCGCGCGCAGCCATACCGTTCATGTCCGCCCCGCTTGAGGCCGCGGTTGCCGATGTGTTGGGGACCTTGCCGGTATTGGTCGGGGTGATCTTGATCTGATCGAGATCGATCTGGAATTCCTCGGCCACGACCTGGGCAACCTTGATAAACAGGCCCTGCCCCATCTCAGTCCCGCCATGGTTCAGATGCACCGATCCGTCCTGATAGACGTGAATAAGCGCGCCCGCCTGGTTCAGGAAGGTGGTGGTAAAGGAGATCCCGAACTTGACGGGTGTCAGGGAAAGCCCCTTTTTCAAAACCGGGCTTTCGGCATTGAACGCCGTAATCTCTTCGCGGCGCTTGCGATAGTCGCTGGCTTTCAGGATATCGTCGGTCAGTTCCGGCAAAACGTTATCTTCGACCACCATGTGGTATGGCGTCGTATTGCGATCCTTGGTGTCGTAATAATTGGCAATGCGCACATCCAATGGATCACGCCCGACGGTCATGGCGATTTCATCAATGATGCGTTCAATCGCGACCATGCCCTGCGGCCCGCCAAAACCACGAAACGCCGTATTGGACACAAGATTGGTTTTGCAGCGGTACGACCGGATCTCGACGTCGCCAAGGTAATAGGCATTGTCGGTATGGAACATCGCCCGATCGGCAATCGCGGCTGACAAATCGGCGGAAAAACCGCAATTGGCCGCATATTGGAGATCAAGGCCGCAAATCCGCCCGTCATCATCAAAGCCGACATCGTAATCTACAATGAAATCATGACGCTTGCCGGTCATGACCATGTCGTCATCACGATCCAGACGGAATTTGGCCGGACGTCCGGTTTTGGTCGCAACGATGGCGGCCAGTGCCGCCCATTGCATCGCCTGCGTTTCCTTGCCACCAAAGCCCCCGCCCATGCGGCGCACCTCGACCGTCACCGCATTGGCCGGACGGCCCAGCACATTGGCAATATTGTGCTGCACTTCCGATGGATGCTGGGTGGAGCAATGCAGCAACACATCACCATCCTCGCCCGGAATGGCAAAGCTGATATGGCCTTCAAGGTAGAAATGATCCTGCCCGCCAATCTCCATCCGCCCGGCATGGCGATGTTTGGCGCGTGCCAATGCCGATTTGGCATCGCCCTGCTTCATCACATGCGGCGGTGCAACGAAAAGCTGCTTTTCCAGCGCCTCGGCAACATCCAGAACCGCGGGCAGTTCTTCATATTCAATTTCGGCCAGTTGGGCGGCCGCACGGGCCTGCGCCCGGGTCTCCGCCGCGACGCAAAAGACCGGCTGGCCATAAAACTGCACGATGCCATCGGGCAGGACCGGCTCATCATGGGTGTGGGCTGGCGAAACGTCATTGACGCCGGGGATATCATCGGCGGTCAGAACACACACCACACCGGGGGCCGAGCGGACCTTGGACAGATCCATTTTGGTGATCTTGCCATGTGCAATGTTTGATGCACCCGGCGCCAGATGCAGCGTTCCAAACGGCTCGTTGATGTCATCAATATAGACCGCCTCACCCGCCACATGTTTCGGGCCACTATCATGTTTGGAGCTGGATCGAACACCACCGCTCAGTCCCGCGGTCGGTGTCACAACCTCGTCCATATCGGCTTTCAAAACCTGATCAGACATGGGCGGCCTCCTTGCCGACAAGGCGGGTGGCAACGTCCGGCGCATTGGTTTCAATAAACAGCTTGGTCAAAAGATTCTGCGCCACCAGCATGCGGTATTCCTTCGATGCCCGCATGTCGGTCATCGGGGAAAACTCGCTGGCCAGTGCCATTTGCGCCGCATTCAAATTGGCTTCATTCCAATCCTTGCCAATCAGGGCCGCTTCGCACTTCTTGGCCCGCATCGGGGTGCCCGCCATGCCACCAAAGGCTGCGCGGAATTCAGAAACCTTGCCGTCATCATCAACCTTGATGGCAAAGGCCCCGAGAACGGCCGTGATATCCTGATCAAACCGTTTGGAGATTTTATAAGCCTTGAACACCAATCCGCTGTGCGGTTTGGGCACAATCACGCTTTCAACAAACTCGCCCGCAACCCGGTCCTGCTTGCCATAACTGATAAAGAATTCTTCGAGCGGCACTTCACGACGCACATCGCCCATGCGCAACACAATCTTGGCCCCCAGCGCAATCAAGGCTGGCGGCGTATCGCCAATCGGTGATCCGTTGGCGATATTACCGCCGACAGTCCCGGCATTACGGATTTGCCGTGAGCCAATCCGGCGCACCAATTCACCAACATCGGCGGCCACCCGACCCAGCGCCTCATGCGCCCGGCTATAGGTGACACCGGCCCCGATAATCAGCGCATCTTCGGTTTCATAAACCGATTGGATATCGGCGACATCGCCAATGTAAATGATCGGATCCAGACGCTTCAGCATCTTGGTCACCCAAAGCCCGACATCCGTGCCCCCGGCCAGAACCGTGGCATCCGGGTGCGCCACCAAAAGGGCGGCTAACTCATCAGATGTGCGCGGTGCGAAATAGCGCCCGGCGGGATGTTCAAGCGCCAGCGTGCCTTCGCCTTCGACCATGGCGGTCAGTTTGGCGGCAATATCCGCACGGCGTTTTTGCTCCGCACTGTCGTTGGCTGCCACACCACCCGCCTTGCGCGCGGCTTCGATAATCGGGCCATAGCCAGTGCAACGACACAGGTTCCCGGCCAGCGCATCATTGATCGCACCGCGATCATCCTCGCCACCATCCAGCCACAGCTGATACAGGCTCATGACAAAACCGGGCGTACAGAAACCGCATTGCGATCCGTGGGTATCGACCATCGCCTGCTGCACCGGGTGCAGGGTACCGTCCGTCGATTTAAGATGCTCCACGGTCAAAAGCTGTTTGCCATCAATGGTCGGCACGAACTGGATGCAGGCATTGACCGTGCGATACGCAATGCCGCCCTTGCCATCCGGTTCGCCCAGCAAAACTGTGCAGGCACCACAGTCACCCTCGGCACAGCCTTCCTTGGTTCCGGACTTGCGCTCGGAAAGGCGGAGATATTCAAGAACTGTCATCTGCGGATCAATATCGCGCAGGCTGCGTTCCTCGTCGCCGAGCAAAAAACGGATATCAGAACGGAAGGATCCGGTCGCACTTGCCATGTCTGTCCTCAGCTGCCGCGATAGGTGGAATAGCCGAACGGCGACAGCAACAGCGGCACATGGTAATGCGCCTGCCCATCAGAAATGCCGAACCGGATCACGACCTGATCGAGGAATTTCGGATCGGGAAGTTCCGTACCGCTGGCATCAAAGTAATCACCGGCATGGAAAACAAGCTGATACTGGCCGGGTTTGAAAGAGGCACCCTCAAGCATCGGGCCTTCGGTGCGGCCATCGGCATTGGTCACGGCTTCGGCAACCATGTCGTCATGGCCGTTACCAAAGCGATGCAGCTCAATGCGGATTCCGGCGGCCGGGCAGCCTTTTGCCGTATCCAGTACATGGGTGGTCAGTCGTCCCATGCCGGGCCTCCTCTCTCGTTCTTAAATTTTATGAGCGGTCGCTTCTCCCCGGGAACAGCATTCTGTTTATGAAGTTTTGTGCCGAACCATTTTTAAGCGATCTAAAATCGTCGCATTACACCCCGTCCGGGGGAAAGAGGCGATAACGTGAAACTATATCAACAAATCTTTGAAAAACGAATAGAACCGTTTCAGGCATTATGAACGGAAACACAGGCAAAACGCTGTGAAAGACCGCGAAAAACGTGGCCCCGATCTGATCCCGTCCAGGAACATTATCAAAACAGCCTTGATAGTGCGGCACGTCGTTGGCCTAGCATCCGCAGGTTTCTTTCTTGCTGCGCTGCGGCCGATGGTTAATGCTACACCAAACAGGCCCGACAACAAAGCCGGGCGTACGGGATCAATCCCACAGATTTCAGGAGAAGGTTCGCATGAACGACCAGACATATGCGCGTGATTTGATTGGTTATGGTGAAAACCCGCCCAAGGCCAACTGGCCGAACAAGGCGCGCGTTGCTGTTCAGTTCGTGCTGAATTACGAAGAAGGCGGCGAAAACTGCGTCCTCCATGGCGATCGCGCATCCGAAGCTTTCCTGTCTGAAATCATCGGCGCTGACATGCGCGAAGGTGTCCGCCATATGAGCATGGAGTCGATCTATGAATATGGCTCGCGCGTGGGTGTCTGGCGTATTCTGAACCTGTTCCGTGAACGCCAGATCCCGATCACCATCTTTGCCGTCGCCATGGCGCTGGCCCGCCACCCCAGGGTCGGCGAAGTCGCGATGAAGGATGGTCACGAGATCTGCTCGCACGGCTATCGCTGGATTGATTACCAATACATGCCAGAAGATCAGGAACGCGAACACCTGCATAAGGCGATCGAGATCATCAAGAATGTCACCGGCGAACGTCCGCTGGGCTGGTATACCGGCCGCACCAGCCCCAATACCCGCCGTCTGGTGGCTGAGGAAGGTGGCTTCCTCTATGACGCTGATGATTACAGTGACGAACTCCCGTTCTGGAGCACCCAGACCGAAACCCCGCACCTCATCGTGCCCTACACCCTTGATGCCAACGACATGCGCTTTGCCGCCATGCAGGGCTTCAATTCCGGCGAACAATATTTCCAGTATCTCAAGGACAGCTTCGACACCCTTTACGAAGAAGGGACCGAAACCCCGCGCATGATGTCAATCGGCCTGCATTGCCGCCTGGTCGGGCGTCCGGGCCGGTTCGCGGCCCTCAAGCGCTTTGTTGATTATGTCCAGAGCCACGACAATGTCTGGTTTGCCCGCCGCATTGATATCGCCCGTCACTGGCGCGAAAATCACCCGTTTAGCGGCGAATAAAGAAACACAAGGTCCCAATGACAGAAACCACCCAATCCCTGTTTGAAACCCGCCCGCCCAGCACACTCGCCGAGAGCGCGTTCGTGTCGCTTTATGGCTGGGTTTATGAACATTCACCGTGGGTTGCCCATCAGCTTTATGAACGCGGTATCGCCAAAAACCTCGATAACCCTGCAGCCCTTGCCGATGCCATGGCGGCCATCGTGAATGGTGCTGTTGATGCCGACAAACTCTCGCTTCTGCGCGCCCATCCGGATCTTGCAGGCAAGCTTGCGCTGGCCGATTTGACCGAGTCATCGCAAAGGGAACAAAAGGGTGCCGGGCTTGATCAATGCACCCCGGGTGAACTTGCCCGCTTTACCGAGCTTAATGATCTCTATAAACAGAAGTTCGGCTTTCCGTTCATCTTTGCCGTCAAGGGGTTCCATCGCACCGATATCCTCGAAGCGTTCGAGCGGCGCGTGAAAAACGACCCGGAAACCGAATTCAATGAGGCGATCGCACAGGTTCACCGCATTGCGAAATTGCGGCTCGAAGCGCTGTAGATTTCACCACAGCACCACGAGCAGCAAGCACCTGTGACCGCCAGATAATAAACGACCATTTCAGGATAAAAAGACCATGAGCCATCAGGAAAACACCGACGCGCCGGAATTTGCACGGCGCTTTGTCAATCTGGCCGATGAACGTCTGGGCGCAGAAGCAATCTTTGCGACCGATGATTTCTTCGCCGACAAGCAGCGCATGCTGCAAACCGCTGACGCGGTGTTTTACCCTGACCGGTACGACGATCACGGCAAATGGATGGATGGCTGGGAAAGCCGCCGCAAACGGGTCGAAGGCCATGATTACTGTGTCGTCCGCCTCGCAACTTCGGGCCGTATTTACGGTGTCGATATCGATACCAGCCACTTCACCGGCAACTTCCCGCCGGCCGCATCGCTTGAAGGCTGCTATTGCCCAAGTGGCGATCCGACCGACGACACCAAATGGCATGAAATCGTTGCCCCATTGGGCCTTGGTGCCAGCGCACATCACTATGCAGACGTCACGTCCGAGGCGATCTATACCCATGTGCGCCTGCACATCTATCCCGATGGTGGTGTTGCACGCCTGCGCGTCTATGGTCGCCCGAACCGCGACTGGACGGAAATGGCCGCCAAGGGCGAACAAGTCGATCTCGCCGCGATGATCAATGGCGGCGTCGTTGTTGGCTGGTCGGATGCCCATTACGGCAACCCGAATGCCATTCTGGCCCCGGGTCGCGGGGTCAATATGGGCGATGGCTGGGAAACCCGTCGCCGTCGCGAACCGGGAAATGAATGGCTGATTGTCGAACTGGGTCACCCGGGCGAGATTGAAAAAATCATCGTCGATACCTGCCATTTCAAGGGCAACTATCCCGACCGCGTTTCCATTCAGGGTGCGTTTGTCGACGGCGAAAAGGACAAGTCGCTGCGTGCACGTTCGATGTTCTGGTCGACCATCCTGCCGGAAAGCAAGATGCAGGCGGACCATATCCATGAATTCGATGCATCCGCACTTACCGTCAATGGTCCGGTCAGCCATCTTCGCGTCAACTCGATCCCCGATGGCGGCATCAGCCGTTTGCGCATCCTTGGCAAACCGACGACGTAACGGGGCAGGATGATGCAACTTCCCATCGAACACCTGACGCCAGAGGCCTTCGCACCCTTTGGCGAGGTCATTTCGACCGACACCGCGCGCGATACCTACAAAATCAATCAGGGAACCACCACACGGTTTCACGATATCTCGCGCGTAGATGTCGGGGACGAAGGTGGCGCGCCGATCATCAGTATCTTTCGCGGAACGCCGCGGCCCAAGCCGATTGAAATCAAAATGATGGAACGCCACCCGCTGGGATCGCAGGCCTTCATCCCGCTATCGGGCCAAAAGTTCCTGATTGTCGTCGCGTCAGGCACCGAAACGCCAAAACCCGGAGACCTGCGCGCGTTTCTTTCTGATGGCACACAAGGTGTTACCTACGCCAAAAACGTCTGGCATCACCCGTTGCTCGTTCTTGAAGAAGACAGCGACTTTTTGATCGTGGATCGCTCAGGCCCGGGCAACAACCTCAATGAAGTCGACCTGCCACTGGTCGACGGCGAGGTCATCACGCTGGATTGGGCATAACCCGCCTTAAGCAGAAATCAGACCAAGACCGTGCAGGTAACCGTGCAACTCGGCGCTGTTACCTGCAACATACTCTGCCCCGGCATCGCGCAGGATGTCGGCGTCCGCATCACTGCGATGCGCCCCACCCAAAAACCCGACAGACTGCATGCCCGCTGCCTTGGCTGCAACGATGCCGTATGGGCTGTCTTCGATCACCAGACACTTTTCTGGCATCCAACCGCACGAACTGGCCGCCAGCAGGAAGACATCCGGTGCCGGTTTGCCACGCGCCACTTGCTCGGCGGAAAACACCCGATCTTCGAAGAAGCCTTCAAGACTTGTCAGACGCAAACATTGATCAAGCCGCGCCAGATCACTGCCCGACGCCAAGGCGATCGGCACTGACAGCTTGGTCAAAAGGTCGGGAATACCCGCAATCGCCCGCAGATCGGTTTGAAAGGTTCGGGCCAGCTCCGCTTCACACCGTTCCTGATAGGAAACTGCATCAATATCGGCAGAAAAGCGGGTATTGAGCGCGGCAATCATCTCGCCATAGGTCACACCGCCAAAATCACGTGCCAATTCGCTTGCCGTGATCGTGACGCCATAATCAGGCAGCAGCTTTTCATCGACAGCAAAAGACAAAATCTCGCTATCGATCAGAACACCGTCACAATCAAAGATGATGTGTTGGATCATGCAAACCTACTGCGCCGGTGCCGCCGCCCCGCCGTTCAGGTCCAAAGCCAGCAAGCGCTTCTGAATGGTCTGGGACAGAACCGGACCAGCCCCCGCCTCCAATGCGCGCTGATAGGCTGCCCGTGCCATTTCAGTCTTGCCCATCGCCAACGCATTGTCGGCGAAATGCGCGATATGCTCGGCTGTTGGCATTGCCTTGTTAGCACGGATAAACACTTCTTCGGCTTCCTGATAACGGCCTTGGCGATACAGGATCAATCCATAGGTATCGAGCGCACCGGGATCATCCGGGGCCACCTGCAAGGCCTGCTTTGACAGGCGTTCGGCCTCCTGCAGGTTTTCGCCGCGCACCGCATAGTGGTAAGCCAGCCAGTTGGCCGCCCCCATATTGCCCTGCCCTGCCGCCTGATAGGCCTCGGCTGTCATGGTATCGCGGTAAGATGTAATCACGCTTTCAATGGCACTTTGATCAAGCCCATCCACCCAGGTCAGCCCGACCCGAACCGCCTTGCAACCTTGTGCATTGGCCTGCTGGCACATGGCAACCGCTTCCTCGACCGCGCCAATCACCGTGGCGTTCGGACCAGCGGCATATTCCTTGCCAGCCGCATCGCGCGCCATGGCCTTGAAATCGATCATCGCCCGATAACGGTCATCAACCTTTTGCTCGGTGGGCGCGGCAAACATATCCTGCGCTTCCCACTTCGGGGCGGTTTCCCCGCAAGCGGCAAGGCCAAGCATCATGCCGGCAACCATTACGAAACGCGTTGATCTGAAATGAAACGGGTGGCGGTCAATCAAGGTTGTCATTCCCATACTGGTGCAGAAAGCCAGACGCCATCATAACGCATTTGGGTAATTGTGGGGTTAACATCGTGCGACCAAAAGAAAAAGCCGCCGGGATCATTGATCCTCGGCGGCTTTAACAAGCTGGCGCTAAACGCCAATATCAGGGCAACAAGCCTGCGGCTTTACGCGCGGCGTTCTGCGATCATCTTTTTGATTTCGGTGATCGCAAGCGCCGGGTTCAGACCTTTCGGGCAGGTGTTGGTGCAGTTCATGATCGTGTGGCAACGATACAGGCGGAACGGATCTTCGAGTGCGTCGAGACGTTCACCGGTATATTCGTCACGCGAGTCTGCCAACCAGCGATATGCCTGCAGCAGAACAGCCGGGCCGAGGTAACGGTCGGAGTTCCACCAATAAGACGGGCACGCGGTCGAGCAGGAGAAGCACAGAATGCATTCCCAAAGACCATCAAGCTTGGCACGTTCTTCACGCGACTGCAGACGTTCGCCATCCGGCGGGGTCGGGCTGTCGGCCTTAAGCCACGGCTCGATGGAGGCGAGCTGCGCATAAGGCTGGGACAGATCCGGCACCAGATCCTTGACGACTGGCATATGCGGCAGCGGATAGATCTTTACTTCGCCCTTGATGTCTTCGATCGGCTTGAGACACGCAAGCGTGTTACGGCCATCAATGTTCATCGCGCACGAACCGCAAATGCCTTCACGGCAGGAACGGCGGAACGTCAGGGTCGCGTCGATCTCGTTCTTGATCTTGATCA